>JBDRHR010000115.1:0-13545 GCA_043816605.1 Nitrospirota bacterium | reverse complement strand
AAGATTGCTAGACACTAAAGACGTTGAGCCATTAGAGGTCCATGTTGCTCCTAGCCCAGAAACTGTGTAAGTATAAGATGGACACCCACCCTGCACATATATATTGGCACTGCCACCAGAGGCTATTGTTGTAGGGTTGCTCCCAGTGTTCCATGCAAAGGCACCGTCAGGTAAGGTAATACAACAAGTTTCTCCTCTGCAAAATACTGTCAGTTTTTCCCTGCACCTGAATTGAGGAATACCTTTATCATCCTTTGTCCATATTTCAACTTCTAATTCATCCATTTGTGAATCAGGCCATACAGCCCAACCAGCACTTGTTAAAGGAAAAATCTGGATAGGATATACTGGACCACCACCAAACTTCACGGATGCCCTTGATTTGCTTACTGTTACACCTATTTTGGTATTATTTACATATGCCCTTAATCCTGCATATAGTTCATCTTTACTAAATCCATGGATAATAGAAAAATGACATTGAACAGGCCCATCACAAAATGAAGGTGGATGACAAGTAATAGCACACCATGTACCAGGTGGCGGTAAGTCTTCCCCTGTAGGTACTGGTCTTCTTTGTCGTTTTCGTTTTTCTGGATCTTCAAAAGTTAATATCCCTGGAGGTGGAGGCTGAGGATATTCCATATCAGCATAATCATCAACTAAGTAAGGTTTATCATACTGACTTTTCTTTTCCAATCTCTGGTCGAGCATGGCCTTACGAGGTGTTGTATCCATCATTTCAGAGTAAGATCCGGTCTTACCTTTAATGTAAGGTTTTCTGCCGTACGTCTTCCCCGTCCTCTTACTCTTATCTGTCCAGCTACCACCCATCTATCTTTATTCCTTATTTACCTTTATTTCAGACGGTTCTTTCTTTTTCCAGTAACCTTCTCGATTAAGTAAAGGTGTATCACTTATTTTATGACAGTTGATAATCTTTTTTGTCCAGTGAACAAGTTTTTTTATTGACTTTTGACTCATTTTTTTATATAGTTCCTTTTATGAATTTTAATAATGATCTAATACAAATTACATTAGAAAAAATTTTTGGTTCTCCAATAGATTATAATTATTCTAAAGAAGGTAAAAAAGCATTTTTTAAATATCTTAATACTTTATCTTTATATCCTAAAGATCCATTTATTGGCAAAAAAGCAGCACATGGGACATATTTATCTATAATCATATTTCGTAATTTTAATAAAATGACCCTTAAAGAAATTGGAAATCTTATGGGTGTAAATTATGAAACAATAAGATATAAAGAAAAAAAAGTTTATCGCTTCCTTAGAAATCCAATTAGAACCAAAATTATAAAACCATTTATACTTGTCAATCCTAGTCTTTAATGACCTTCCTTGATCCATAATTCCAATCCTACTTTCAATAAATATAATTCCTGAGAAGCCGTAGCGTTCTGAAACTTCAAACTAATTTGAGGATTCTGAATGTCGGTTCCAATCAAATGTCTTCTGAACTCTTCTCCTGCATTTTCAACGAGCATACTTAATGTAATGGCAGTCCCGGCCACCCCGTTTCTATATGGTGTCACTGTCACATTGCCAGCACTTTGCGCTTTGACCATTAGAAGTAATCGTCTTAACTGCAACCAGTATGCACCGAAATTGATTTCCATCGTTGCATAGGCATCAATAGGCGTTGAAACATCGTTTGTTGTTGTATTGAGCCTATAAGTCTTGCCATCATCAACACCACCACCATATTGAAGAATAGGAATAGCTCCGCTTGCTGCTTCCACTTCTGTAAAACACGATAATTCTTGAGCAGGAGTATCAAAACTCCAAGTTTTATCCGTTAAATCAAAGACAGGGAATATATTAGGCACTGTGGCACTTGCACCACACACGAGACCTAACCTCAGAACATTGTCGGCAGAATCATATTCAAGCCACATATCATCTTCTTTTCCTGCCTGAATACAGGTGGTCGTTTGTTTTGGATCAAAGTAATTCTGTATATCATCTGATATGATCGTGACCGTCCTTCCGTCAGAAGCACACACACCATAATGACTAAGAAAAAAGGCGAGGGTCTTGATAGTTTCGTCTGTAGCCGTTGAAGTTAAAACACCGTCCACCACTACAGCACTCTTCGCATTAAATGTGCCAATTTTACTTGATAATACCAGTTTACCAAATGTTGTAGGGGAATACCCTTCAAACAAGGTCAAGCAACCTCCTTCATAGCCTTGTTCTTTTTGCCATACCATAAGTTCATTATGGAACCGTTTTTGACAAACTACCTTATTACTTCTCCCATCTCCTGCTTCAAGTATCCCAAAGTCATTTCCATTTAGTTGTAAGGGTTCATCTTTTCCTGATACATACAAAAATTGGTTAGCATAACTATAAACTATTCTATCCTGCCATGAACAAGATGTTTTGCCTGCTACGCCAGCCTCAGTGATATCGAAATAAGGCATGGTGTAAATGTCAATAATGACATCGTCACTTATGGTCCCGCTTACCTCGAAATAGTACCAGTAACTATAATAATTAGCCCCTTGAAACTGTACTGGCTCAGCCGCTTTTCTAGGGAAAGTTACCCATCCGGGGTTTTGAATACCATTGGTTTCATCTGTCACGGTTCCACAAGAAGTGAATCCTGCCCCTGTCCATGTAAGTACGGCGTTAATAGTGATAGCAGGCGTAAGGTTTGGTTTATTGCCAGGATCAACATAGAAACCTACAATCGGATCAGCACTATTGAAATACAGCTTATGAGTTGCTGCCATAGAGTCTATTTCAATGTTGCTACCCGCAAAGGTAAAAAACTCCGTTGCTGTGGCATTATCAAATCTTGCTTCTACTGCATAAGGGGGATCCCCATCCCAAACATTGACAATACTTTGAAATGCACTACCATAAGTAATAGATGTTACCTGTACTTCTGCATCAAGTTGAGTTGCAGTCTCCCATCTATACCAGAACCCTGATTTACCAAAAGCGTAATGAGATATTTCATCAGATGGATGAGTCCATATCATAGAACCTGTTTGACCAAGGGTAGCTCCAGAAAGGATAGTTCCATCTGCTTCTGTAGTATCAGCCCATGTGCCGTCACTCTTTCGGTATTTTAAGGTCCCCACCGCAGCCGTACCATTAGGTTTACTGGTTCCAAATGTCCACGTTAAACGGTTAGCCGGGATAGGGGTATTGATATAAATACACTCAAAAGCAGCGATAGTATTAAGGCTGGAAAGGTTTGCGTAAGTGGTTGCCTGCCCATCCGTAACGTCGTAAGTATAATCATACCCGTTTTCGGGTATATCGGGTGGTGCGACAGAAGCATGATCATACTTAATAAACGCTTTAACATAATTAGCCGTTCCTGCATAAATCTGATGTTGGTCAACACCGTTTGAATAAACTAATAGGTCATCTAACTCTGCCCATGATGCAGGAATAGGAGATGCAGATCCACTGTGAACTTCACTTCCAAATGTGGTGTTTGCAGTTGGGGGATTATTGGTAGCTTCCAGAACATCGTTGTCACTATCCTGTCTAAAGAAATGACGTTCTGTTATTTTACCTTTAGAGAATTGATGAAGGGTAAGAGTTTTTAAGGCAGCATCAGCGGTAGTGTTAAACTCTGCCTGACCAGCCCTTTGAACAAGTCCCGGATGTCTGTTTCTCATGTTCTGAACCATTGAGAAACCACCAGACGGTATCAATGCCCTTTCGTGAACAGTATCAGCACCACCTCTGAATGGTACGGCTGATATATTGCCTATCTGTTTCTTACCTGGTTTTCGTTCTGCCATTACCTTCGTGCCTTAAAATTAACTTTCCATTTTCTCTGATTCAGGTGAGGATTAATATTGGCAGCCTCGCGTCTTACAACCCTATCCCACCATTGGAAGAAAGCGTCACCGAAATTAGGTTCACTATCTCTGTACTTATACAACCATGCAGCATACTTGATTATAGCCTCCATGTTTTGATCCCTGAATTTGTAAGAACCATAGTCACTGTAAACTGGGTCGGGCCGTGCAATGTATTCAAGAGTTATGATATGGCCAGCTGTTTTAGGTGGAGGATCTATGATGAGTTCTAATCGTCCCTGTGGTTGGATAACGTAAGGATCTGTCGAGGTCCAATCATTATTGGTCCCACCAAATAAGGCACTCTTCAATGCAGTCGTAGTTGTAATGGATAACACAACTCCGCTTGACCCATCTCCTGTGTTATAGATTACATCTCCTTTATTGGTATAATCCGTTGTAAGAAATAAACCCGAAGTATCCGTAAGGGTACATTCTCCACCAGAAGCAGCCCCGTCAGATGTAGCGGTTCCTGTGATTTGGCTATAAAGTTTTCTTTTATCCCGGATAGAAAACGAACCTGGCATAGTGGATGTGCTAACTTTCTTGATTTCATAGAGTAATGGCGTTCCTGATGTTCCGGTCCATCCTGTAGAAGTCAATCCAATATTACTGTAAACCGTAATGGTATCATCCGTATTGGTTCCCGTTGAAGCATCACCAATATAAGCCCACTCGATATCGCCACTCGTATGGGTAACGATAATCTTATAGATAGCTGTCCCGGGTGCAGCCGTTTCCCAATCTGAAAAGTCTTGGCCAATATCCTTAAATGTAGTGGTAGCCCTCGTCATGGTGCTTTGATTGATATCGTATGTTCTGGAATAGTTTGAGAAAGCAATATCCTGATAATCTTTATAATAAAGGGGAGAATCGGATGACCCGTTACTATACCTAATAAAATAACGGTTATTATTCATCATGAATAATCTTGAGAAATTGGATTTCAGGACATAGTTTTCCTGTTCTGCAACAGTCTGGATCTTTTGAAAATCTGTTAGAGTCCGGGTTCTGTCATTGAACTCTTTAGATCCTTCATACAAATTATCGTATGAGGTTCTAGTATCCAGCCATGTTCCAGTCGTCTCCTCGTCAAGGAGTTGTCTTAATCGGCGTAAGTAATCTGATCCATCCATTATTTATCACCTTCCGGCTTCTAATTCTTCCAGGCTCTTCTCGCTTTTATAAGTCCCGTAACTATGATCTTTCCGGTAATATTCCATGTTAGTCGGTGCATCTATGATCTTGCCAAGAATCTTGGCTACTTTATCAGCTTGATTTCGGCTAATCTTACCGCCAACATGACTGATATTAAATTTAGATAGAATACTATCACAATCCGAATTTACCTTGATGATTGGTTCTATCCGTCTTTTAGCCTCTTCATGGGCACTCACAAGACCTTTTCTCATCTCGGTACGGCTAAACATGGAATCACCAATTTGGTCTGTAAGGTCTTTGTAAATTCCAGCCAAAGTATCAAAATCTTTACCGTTAATTTTCGGTTTTGACTTTAAGATGGAACTCAATCTTTCAATAAGCCTTTTGTTCTCTTCCTTTACCCGGGGGATTTCATGGTCTGGGATCATGTTTTTACTGATACGGTTCTCGTTTCGCTCTATCTCGTATCTCAGGTCATTGATCTTGTTTTCAAAATACCATGCCGGGAATTCGGACGTGATTTTACCTTCTGCCATTTTGCCCTTTCTGTCAGGACTGCCGAAAAACTCAATTTTGTCTAATGACATAAAAATCTCCTCTATTTCTTTTTTAAACAATTTGGGTTAAATAATAACCAGCTTCCGCTTCTTCTAATTTAACTGTTGCTATTTCAACAATATTATATTCATGTCCCACAGCAGCACAACCAGATGTTAATATGGTTTCCATTAAAGTCTTAATATTTGAATCAGTATCTGCTATGACAATTAAACTTAATAATTGAATGTTATCAACTTCGTCTGCCATATACCATCACCTCACTTTATTATGACTTGAACGTCTCCATAAGCCGTAAAAGTTCTTCGATTTCTTCGCATTGTTGTCATGGTGAGACCATTTGCAGAACATCCAGCTTCAAGTATTCTAGTAAGTTCAGTCATGTGAGTATTACGATCTGTTTTTTGCTGAATTTTTCCTCCAAATGGTCCGCTACCTACAATAACATCATTATTTATCTCTGAAACTATAAGGATTTCTATTGCTTTAAAAGCCATTACTTTACTCCGTATTGCTTCATGAGTTTCATGATTTGTTTTTGATTCAGGTAAACACGCCCATCAGTTGTGTAACCATCCTTGATTTTCTTTTCAAGAAATTTACAATGATCACGCTGTTCTTCAGAGGCAAATCCTGAACCCCATCCTTCACGTCTTAGATTATCGTCTTGTTCAGTCCTTGTCTTCCCAAAGGAAGGGTTTTTGTCTTTCTTTATGTGAACGAACGCCATTACCAAGACCTCCTATGATGTAAATTTTTTGTTCAGGTTTAACTTCTTTTACGCTTGGTCCTGTAACTCTGTTTATCCTAATAGATTTCGGACTTGTCCCTTCTGGAACTACAACGTCCCATGCTCTTCGTTTAAACATATAAATTACCTCTTACTTTTGTTTTAAAACAGCTTCGAGCTTACTTACCCTGAGTTCATTGTTTGATGTTTCATCAATATCAATGAAAGTATTTTTGTCAATTTTCTTGTCATTCAGCAATGACAAAAGATGAGATGAAGATGCAATATCAAATTTTTCTTTTTTGTCCGGCATTTTAATGATCTCCTTATTGGGTGAGGCATAAGCCCCACCCGATTAAAAATATTTACGCAATAAATCCGCCACCGTCATAGTTCGGTCCGTCAATAGCGTCACCGTCAGCGGTAAGCTCGGCAGCAGCATCAGCAACGTCAAAATAATTACCTTGGATGGATACTCCGGTTGCAGATGTCAAGTAGATATAGTCACCAGCACCCGTAGGGCCTGTATCACTGGTGGCAGCCGCAAAATGACTGTCAAACACATTTATGTATGTAGATGCACCACCATACACATTAATATCAACAGCCCTTTCACCTGTTACACCCTGAAACACGCATTTTGTTGCATTGAGCCCTCGGCATGTAGAATTACTTCCTCTCATGCCAATACCCACTTCGCAACGGTAAAAATAACAAGCAATGACATCCATATACCATGAATCAAGATTATAGATACCTGCCGTTCCGTCGTCACCTTCAGCAAACCTGAACATACAATTCGCTATGACAGTGCCAAATGCCTCGTTTGTTCCACCAACACCACCATGAACATAAACACATCCATTGGTTGTAATGGTTGTGTCACCATTCTTATGTCGAAAAGAAAGGTTTTCAAGGGTAGCATAAGGGGCATTAATGGTAAGGATAGGAGTTGTAGCGGCCGCACTTGCATGGCCACCAAGATAAACTCTATGCGCTTGATGACCTGCAAAACCAGTAGAAGCAAGAGAGCCGGGATGCACACCAACAAGAGTTACACCTTCACCTGTTCCTTGTTTAATGATACAATTAGCTGTCGTATAGGCTGTGTAAGATTGGGGATCACCACCAGAACTATTAGCATCCCTCGGACGAATATAAATAGTATCGTCACGTCCTACCTTGTCAGAAAGTAATGTATCAAGATATTTATAAGCAAGTGAAGGTGATTGCCCATTCCCGTCACTTCCATGATCGTAATCCACAAACCAAGCATTTCCCCATAAACCTCTAAATCCATGAGGCAGAATAGGGATGCCTGTTTTCTTGAATGTTCCATGTGTTGGCATAATATTATCTCCTTTAAGCCTTATGACCTATTCACAGGCTTATATAGAGGGGAGGACCGACATCCTCCCCAATTAGAGTGTTATTTAACCTTGTCGGAAGTTATTGATATTACGATACAACGTGACCGTACACCCATTGCCATCCCAGGAACCCACACCCACAGACCATGTAAATAGCCTGCTTCAGTGCGTAGGTATCCCAATCAACGGTGTCTTTGGTTTCCGGTGCAATAGCATTGATCCAGATATTATCTTTCATCCGTCTCGATTTAAGAGTCATGAACCAGTTGTTGGTATCACTATCGCTTAATCGAGAATAAGGGATCATGGCATATCGGCCGTAATTGAAATTCTCGTTCAATGCCGCCGTGTCCAGACCTCTAGGAGTTTTGACAATCTCGAAGGCGGTTTCTTCCAGTTCATCAGGGAAAATCAATTCAAAATCGTCGTCTGTGTCAATCCTTTCGGAAATATCGTTCCTGAACTGTTTCATGATGATTTTTGTAGCCGCCACGGATGTTTTATCCATCGCAGAAGTACCGGAGTTATCAAAACCATAGGTTGTTGATGTACCGGACTTGGTTGTATGGGAACTTGAACAAAGGGATACACCCTCTTCTGACTCCATAAAATCAAAGGCCGTTGAAAAAGCATGATTAAACTGATTCGCAGCGTATTTCTCCATGACCCTATTTGCCGCCTCGATAAGACCTTCAGCAATGGTGTCAAAGACAGGATACTTCTTGGTATCCATCAACCGCCGTTCAGAAATAATCTGGCCTCCGAACTGGAGTGGTTCAACTTTGGTATAGTACCCAGGGCTGATTCCGAGAGTGGTCAAATAACCGTTAAACTTCGGAATATCAGGAATACTTCCTACATTGTAGAAAGAGTCCCATGCCGAATCGGAATTAATAACCCTGAATAACTGATCCCGCATTTTGGGGAGTTGTTTGTACTTATTTTCTGCAACTTCCCTGTGCCGGGTTTCCAATAATTCAACAAAACTTGCTCGATCTAATGGGTTTGCCATAGTATTTTATCTCCTTCCCTTAAGCCCTTGTTGCCAGAGCAGAGAAATGAACCGCGTCAAAATAAAACTCAACGGTTTCTTTTCCCGCTTCTGCAAGGTCAAGGCGCGTTACGATAACTGACCATCTGTTCGTTCCGGCCAATACAGGGGCATCCGCACAATCAACAAAGGAAGCCGATACACCATCAAACATGATCTGGCTTGGGCCGAAGAATCTCATAGGAACTGCAACGAAGGTATCGCCAACAGCTATATCATTCCTTACAGCCTTATCCCATGTATGGACAGTGGAACTTGCAGCGTCAAGCAATCTATAGGCTCCAGCGTTAGCTCCAGTCCTACAATAAATGGTAGCTGTAGGATAGGCTTCAGGAGTGAACTGAGTAGCATTGGTTGTAATACCAAGACCATCAGAACTGCCTGTAGTAACCGTCATAACTGTAGGCCCAGTTCCTACTGCTGCATTAAAGATTGAAGCCTTTAGGAGTGTACTTGGAGTAATTAGGGCAATCTTCGCCATAGCAATCGGATCGCCTTTTGCCCAAATATCGCCTTGGGTATAATACTGGATACTGGCCCCATCATGGGCATCAGTAGCTCCAGGGTCAGTGATGTACTCACATTTATAGGTTGTATTAAAAAGAGGGGTCAGTCTGTTCGTACCGATACAGACCCCTAGTGGCATGTCGTTGTTTGTCTCATTGAATACACCTGCTGCATCCGGCAATATCTCAATACCTTCAGCGGGGGCAGATATATCGCAAGTGACAAGACTGCCAACATAAACGGTGGCACTATCTTTCAAGGGAGTCCAAATAGTTCCGGGACTTCCGTTCACTACTTCGATAGGCATAACTAAATACCTCCTAACATTTTAAATTTTTAAGGTTATTGGGAAAATAAACTTTTCCCATGTTAATAATCCCCTAGATAATTAATGCTTCCGCACAGAGGACAGCCTCTTGTGATTTCGGCCGGCTTATACCAAGTGCTTGTCCAGGTCCCACCAGCAGCCTCACAAATGGTCTGAGTTGCACCAGCAACTCCTTCACAGTGAGACTTGGTGTTGCCATACTGGTCAGTCTGCGTATAAGGAACAGACCCCAATTCAACAAGTTCGTCCGGTCCTCCCGTAGCATTTTGGTCGAGGTTACATACAAAGTCGCAATTCCAACACCTGAACCAGTTCTTCCTGTCATCGCTATCGCCATAATCTTCGTGACGTTTTATAGGGATAGTTCTTGACCTTTTCGGAATCGGTCTTTCTTTGAAAGGGTGTCGGTATCGTGACATTTCTATCTCTTAAATCTTGAGAACCTTGCTTTAGGTTCTTGTTTCATAATGTTTGCTATTTTCTCATCAGTCCATGTTTCTCCACCCGGCGTAGATCGAAAATAATCAATAAGATCTTTTGTGTCAGGGTCTAATTTGATTTGACTTCCCTTTGCACCGTCTGAGGTGCTACCGGAAGGAGTCCCAAGACCTTTGACTATTTTCTCATCATTTTTTTCAAGTGGATTAAGTTTGGTTTTTTGAGACCGCTTCAAAACAGCGATTTGAGCATTTAGATAATTCAATTTGGCATCGTTACCGCCATTACTAGATCTCTTTATGTTGTGGTTTTTTAAAAACTCGTCCATGATTGTAGCGTGAGAAGTTTCATCTTCTTCCATTTCGAGTTGACGTATTTGATTGTTATAATCAGAATTATATTGTCCTGATAATCTTGTTTTCTTCTCTTCCAATTTTTCAAGTTGGCGTAATGTTAGCGGTTCATCAGGGTCAATATCGTCTTCATGGAATTCATCGGGATTTTCTTTTTTTATAAGAGATCTCATCTCATCCATGAAAGAATCTATCTTCGTTTCGATTGCTGAAACCCGTCTGCCAAGTTTTGAACGGACAATATGGTCGGTCGGTTCATCCTCTACAGAGGTTTTCTCAACACCTTCATCAATTATTGTTTCTTCTAGTGATTTTTTTAAATTCTCTTCAGCGGAAGATCCATCAGGCGGCTCGACGGGCTCATTGTCCGTGATAGTATCAGTTTCCATAAGTCCACTGGCGGCCTTTTCCAAATCTTTAAGGCTTACTTGTGATTTAGTTTCTTCAGGCATAACTTTTTAACCCTCCTTTATTGTTTTTTTGACTTTTTCAAACAGTATTATTTTTTTTGACCATTTATCCATTAGACTTTTCATAACCCTATACTCCGCTAATTCATTTTTGCTTGCCGATAGTTCTATGATTTTTGGTAAAAGAAGTTCCATCTTTACCATTAAATCATTAAGAAGCTCTCTGCCGATTCCGGAATTTATTGCTTCCTTAAATGTCCTTAATTGACCTACCAAAGAAAGAACTTTTATGCCTTTATTGCCATGAACAGCCAAGAACTTGTCAATCTGTTCAATAGTTATTTCCTGATATAAGACGTACGGTTTATAAGAACTGGTCTTATCACTTTTCCTTGTAAAACTTCTTAACTTATCAATTAAGTTATTGTAAAAGAACATTATCCCTCGTCATCATCTCTGTATTGCTTTGTGGAACATTGTATTGATTGCTAGATCCTTGCCCTTCAGAAAGTTGTTGCGGACTGCCTTGATTCGCTGTCTGCAACGGTTGGTCAGATCCTAAAAACTTATCAGAAAAATTAATAAACTCGTCACCCATCAAGACCACTATCTGAGCCATAATGTAGTTGAATATAATAGGCATATCAGGATGGGGTGAGTTAGCAATGGTTTGTAAAAGTGTTGACCATTGCTTAATCTTGGCCTGTTTTGATTCTTCTGTTTCGATTGATTGGGATAAAGGTTTATAGAAATAATCCAGTGTAGGATTAAAATTCATTACCTTGTCACCCATAAGCTGATAACCAGTCACCCCTTGTGCGAATTGCCAGGTCATTTGTTGTATCATCCAATAGAGTTCATTTAAAAACGTATATTCAAAAGTAAGAGATTTATAGTTCAATCTCTGATTAGATCTCTGGCTTGCGCCTGCCACAGCCGTAGCAGTTGTTGAGGATTCAGCCGGAATATTACCCATTGTTGTAGGATATATGCTTGTTGTTTGCTGCATCTTGGTTATCAGGATCCCTAATTGCTGCATGGCTCCTGTTATATTATCTGATATTTTTATTTCCTGAAGGTCGTCAGGTTCATTGGTCTTTATGAAATGGCCAGGTTCGAGATAAGTTGTATCACTTTCATCGGCTAGGTATTCTTTACCCTTCAGGACCGGCAAAGTGGCAAGCATAACTCTATCATTGCTAATATTGAACGTATCGTTTATAGCCGTCTGAAGGGGCCTTGCAAAATGTCCATCTCCAATACCCCTATCTCGTGTAGGATGAATGTAGCAAAGGCCTCTAATGATAGGTCTATAAGGGTTCCCTGTTGCATCAAAGTATGGAGTTTCATGGAAACCTATCAGAATATTTTTACCGTTATCGCTTATCCAACTAATTATGAGTTCTTTAAATTCCGCGTTTTCTTTTATCTCTCCATCGTTACTTATGCCTGGATTACCGTTTTTATCTATCCAATAAAGACCATATCTTTTATACACATCAAACTCTTTTATCAGATTATTAGATGTTAGATTTTTATGAGGTTCATCATGACCTATCGTATCTCTATCAGATTGCGTAGTGCCTGAACTTTTTCTGATAGATCCCGTTATTAATTCTTTTACCAGGTCAAGATTGAAATAATTTTCAGCATCTTCATCGGCTCTTAATTCTTCATAATTTCTTACCCGCCTAATGGTGATCTCTCTTTTCTCCTGTAAAGAATAACAATACCTACTGTCCATACTCACATTTCTTGGGTCAAGAACGTCGTACCAAAAATTATCTTTTGAAACAAAACCATCTTCTTTTACTTTTTGTGTCCATCCACATTCTGCATAACAATAACCAACAATATTGTTCATTAATTTAGCTCTGACAAATTTCTGGTAATGATAAAGATCCTTTAGCTGTAATGTTCTATTGATTAACTCTTCTGAGGCATCGGCAGCCAAAAGTGCTTCTTGTGATGGATCTTGAATATAGGTTTCAATGAAATCCCGTGTTTGAAAATATTGGGAAACATCCATGGCAATTTGGGTCAACTCTTCTGATGAGAATTCAGGTATTGGGATATTACTCTGCCAGTCATAATCTTTTTCAATTCGTTCATTATTGAACATCCCTATCTCAGCTTCAAAATCATCTAAATCATACTTGGAGTTTTGATGATTGGCTGAATACTCATCCGATAATTGGTTTAAAACCTTATTTTCAATATCTTCATCAAACTTGTGTTTTATCTCTGCCATTGTTGTTTCCCTTAATAAAAAAGCCCTACCAACGGGGTCTTATTCCCGTCAATAGGGCTTCTAATTATTTCGAGCGTCCCTAAATTATTTTATTAAATAAATTTATCTAGTCCATGATATTTTAATTGTTCCGTTCTTTTCTCTAAAAAATTATCATTATTAAAATTTAAGGCTACTGAACATATACTATATAATGTAAATTCAAAAAGTTCACCAGCTTCAACAGCAGAAAGACCAATCTCTTTCATGATTGGTCCAAGACATTTATTTTTAACAACAGAATCATAAACTAAAAGTCCTTTTCTGCATTTTTCAAAATATTGTTTATCTCCTTCCATATACCTCCTCTCATTCTTGTTTGGATAGTTTTATGGTTTCTTCTAGTTTTACACTCGACACGCCACCCTTAAAGAAATTGATAGTAAGACTACCTACCTTTTTATCTTCAATCCATTTCTGTATCAGTTTAATGAGTTCTGTCATATTAAAAAGACATCATAGAATAAACATATCTATCTGGAGAATGAAAATAAATTAAGTC
>JBDRHR010000114.1:0-2768 GCA_043816605.1 Nitrospirota bacterium | reverse complement strand
CTTCGGGGTTAAAATATTAGTGCATTACATTATTAGCTATAATAATACCAGCCCTTTGGGCTTCAAGAACAAGAATAAACCCGAAGAATTGATATTATTATAGCCACCAGCAAGGATAAACATTTCACAACCCCGAAGGGGTGTAATTATTATAGCCATGAAGCAAACAAAACAATAAAATGCCGAAGGCATGACATTATTAATTGCATAAGCAAGAATCATTCCGAACAGTATTGAGACCTCTTCGGATTTCTGAGTCGGGTATCCCAAATTCTCATTTGATTGTGACTGTGGATCAAACGCATCTTCCCAAAATTCTTGCAGTGGTTTCCCTTGGGTATCTTCTGGATAATATTTTACCCTAGGTACGTCGTTTTTTGATAGAACAAGACGCCCCATTTTTTCGAGTTCTTCAATAGAATACCCTAATGCACCAGCCCAATGCCGGTTTTTGGGTGGGTATCTTAGTTTGCCAAGAAAAAATTTTGGTGGACCTCCACCTGGTCCGTTAAGAGCGACGGTCTGGTATCGCTTTCCTGTCTCGGGCTCAATATTTCTGAAAATCTTCGCTATGTACTCCTTATCGTATTCAATATAAATCGTTTGGAACAAGTAATCCTTGGCACTCTTTACATAGAAAAGGATAGAATCTGAGTTTCGTCCAAATTGGTTAGCGTCGTTATGTGCAAAAATAGATTTTCGCCTAATCTCATTTCTAAAATTCTCATACCCAAATATTTTATCCATTTCGCATTTAATATAATGGCTGGCGTGCCAGTCGCAGTGGACATAGATTGAGCCGGTCTTTTTAAGAACACTGCGAATTTCCCAGAGTCGAGCATTTAGCCAGATGAGATAGGAATCAATACCGCCTTCCCAAATGTCATAGAATGACCTTACCTCGTTGCTATCACCCCAGATGACATTGTAATTTCTGCCTGAGAAAAATGGTGGGTCAATGTAAATTAGGTCAACGGATTCAGAAGGGATTGTCCGCAAAACCCCTAAATTATCGCCAAGGATTAGCTGATTTGCAGGAAGTTCCGGGGCATTAAAGATTACTGTATCACCGTGATTGGGTGGATGGAGTCCTGGTAAGCGAATATACGGAAATACCCTATCAAATCCCTTATGTTCATCATAACCCAAAGGCGGTCTTGTAGGGTCAGGCAGATTATGCACCCGCCTGCGTATCTTTTCAGAAACAGTAAAGACCTGCTTTTGTTCAGGAAGTGCCTGCCTCTCTGACTCCTCCTGAATCTTAAACAGTTCTTCTTGGGTATTTAACTGATATAAAATTGATTCTTTGTTCATTACCTAATTTCTCTCCTCACCAATTGAAAAAATCTACCTTTGTAAGTCATCTACATTCCTTTGGAATCATATCTTTTCCCTTATTACCCTCTTTATTACCCTTTTTTAGAGGTATTACCTCTTTTCTTCCAAAGTGCTCCCGGACCTCTGCCAAGACACTCCACTTCTTTGATATTTTGGAGTTCTCGAAGCACCCTGCGTACCGCGAGCCTCACCAAGGTCAGCCAAATACCAGGAGGTAACCATTGGTATGTTTTCAGGTTTATGTGAGAATTGTCGAAGTGTTATCATATCTATTGCCCTCCATACAGTGCCTGCTCCTCCCTAATCTCTATGGGCTGTGTCATGGCATCCACGGAAAGACCCAACGGTAGAAAATCCCCCAGTAACTAACCTATTACGGTATCAGCACCTTCATGTCTAATACCTGAACGGCTATTTATTTTCCGGCAAACACATCTTCACTTACAGATTCCACAACGAACATGGAGGTATCCTCACTCAAATTTACATCTTTAATCTGTGAGGGTGATACTATTTCTCCTTGTGAATCAATCAATATTCTAATAGTAGGTCTCACAATAGCATGTTCATTTACCTTAATTACCAACCCTATTTCTTTTGTATTAAGCTTAACTAAACTCCCTAAGGGATATATTGACATAACCTTTAAAAGGAATCTAACTGCCTCTTCCGAAAAATTGCTATAGGTATGGCTGATAATAATTCTCATCGCATCATAAGGCAATAAGCTTTTTCGATATGGTCTATCTGTAGTCAAGGCATCATAAACATCGGCTAACGATGTTACGACGGCTAATTGTGGGATTTTATCACCTGTTAATCCTTGTGGATAACCTCCACCATCATATCTTTCATGATGGGTATAAACTATCATCCTGGAAATTTCACTTATCTCTTCTCCTTCCGATAGGATATTATATCCATAAACAGGGTGTTTTTTTATCTCCTCAAACTCCGGCACGGATAATCTCTCAGGTTTCTCTAATATTTTCTGACTAATCATTGTCTTACCTACATCATGCAATATCGCTCCTAAGGCTAAATCTTCCAATTCGTTCCTCTTCAATTTCTCTTTTATCCCTATGAGAGCAGCTAATGTACAAACATTAATAGAATGAGAGAAGGTATATTTATCATGGCTTCTAATATCTATAAGATTTATTAAAGAGTCCTGATGTTTTGAGATGATTTCTTCAACTAATTTACTTATTACCTCTTTAATCTTTGTTTTATCAATTATTTTTCCTGTCCTTGCCTCCTGAAGAATCGTATGGATTACTTTTAGTGCCTCTTCTTTCATCTGAAAATCCCCTTTTCTCTTTAATAAGCCTTTTGGTATCAAGGAGTTATGTATTTTTATCCTCTATTCTGTAACTATTGAAATCTTATTTTGGACACTATATCCCCTTGACAGGCTAACCAAAAAATTC
>JBDRHR010000113.1:0-4341 GCA_043816605.1 Nitrospirota bacterium | reverse complement strand
TGGAGGGATTGGTATAACTGCCACAGAGACATCTTGTAAGATGTTGTGCAATTCTCTTTGATTCAAATAGCCTTTAAAAGTAATATTTGTGGAACCAAGTTCACGAACAATTTTTTTTATTCTTCCTAGATCTTCCCCATCTCCTATTATAAGAAAATCTGCCTCAAACTCATCATTTAATTTCTTTGCCTTTACAAATCCTCGAACTACAACATCTAATTTCCTTGTTTTACCCATAACGCCCCAAGTTGCAAATCTTAATTTTTTATTTTCTCCATCCCCTGTTTTCCTATCCTCAAAGAATAAATCCGAGGCACAAGATGGGACAACTATACTTTTCTGATATAAATAAGGATTTGATTTAACCAATTGCTTGCTTTTCTTGCTAATATGTATTATTTTGTAGCTATATTTCATGCATATTTTTTCTGCAATGTTCACTACAATCTTTTTGTAAAGAGATAGTGATGCTTCAATGAATAAAGACCGTGGTAGATTACGAAAATCTATAAAAAATGGAATTTTTAACAGTTTAGCGTAAAATAGAACCCCTAAATAAGGATATACGGATCCGTCTGTATATGAATATACTACAGAAGGTCTGCACTTAAATAAATAGAAGAAAGATACTATGTTGAACAGAATGAGTGATATTGCTAAATTGTTTAAACCTGGAAGTTGCACTACCCAATATTTCTCATAATTTCGTCTCCTAAACTTGAAGTTTGTGCTAATTCCAATAAAGTCGATAGGCACGCCAGAGAACCTTGATATTAAGTAAGATAATAGTAACCCTTTCTGAGTACTGTAGTAATATCTGCCTTTATTCCCACCTTGGATGCACTCCTCCTGAACTAATGCAGCTGAGAAGTTTATGATGGCAATTTTATTTCTCATCGCGTCCTCTTTAAATTGCTATGACACACAAACGAATTTTATAACTGAAGCCCCCCAGAGATAGAAAAATCTATTAAGGGATGCCCTGATAGAGAGCAATATATCTATCTAAGGTTACCCCCATGCTAAGGGTAGCAAAAGGCATGAGAGTAGAAACCAGTCTGCGAGTCAGAGAATAAGCCCCAAACTCCTCCGGGCCAAGTCCCTTAGCCAGCAGATGGGTAACTATAATCATTGAGAGGATGGTGATCATTGAGGTTAAACTGGTTATGACCACATCCCGCAGAAAGGGACTTATCCTATTTACTGGAAACCTTAGCATTTGGGGCTATCTTCTCCCCAATCTTCTCACTTGCTCTCCCATCTCCAAACACATCTCTCTGAGGCTCACTGGGATTAAACCCTGCCACTGCCTGAAGGATTAACTCCTTATTTACACTGACCAGAATATTCCAGCCATCTTCCACCGTTTCCACCCACTCGGTATTTTCTCTTAAGGTAATGCAGGGCACCTTAAAGAAATATGCCTCCTTCTGGACACCACCTGAGTCGGTTAGTATCTTTTTCGCATGATATTCTAACAGGAGAAAGTCAAAATACCCAACAGGGGTGGTAATTTTCAGGTGAGGATTACCTTCTAATTTATCTAAAAGCCCATAGTCTGCCAACGCCTTTTTGGTTCGTGGATGCACAGGGAAGACAACCAACTCATTCAGGTTTATTAAGGCATCGACAATTGAGGCAAGGTTGTTGAAAATATCCGTGTTGCCTGCCCGATGAAGAGTTACAAGCAAATACTCTTTTTCTTTTATTTCTAATTGGGAAAGGATTTGTGACTTTGCCTTAGCTATTTCTATTCCTTTGAGTGCCGCATCATACATCACATCACCGGTTAAATACACGCCATTTTCAATCCCCTCTTTTTTTAAATTATCAACTGCGGTTTGGGTTGGGGCAAAACAAAGGGAAGATAAATGGTCGCTCACTACACGATTTATTTCCTCTGGCATGGTTCTATCGAAAGAACGCAGCCCAGATTCTACATGTCCTACAGGAATACTTAGTTTGGCTGCAGATAATGCTCCGGCTAAGGTTGAATTAGTATCACCATAAACCAAGACAATATCAGGGCTTTCATTAAGAAGAACCTTCTCTATCTCCTCCAACATTTTCCCTGTTTGCCTGCCATGACTGGCAGAGCCTATGCCTAAATTATAATCTGGCTCAGGAATGTTTAATTCCTCAAAAAAGACCTTTGACATCTCATCATCATAGTGTTGACCGGTATGAACAAGCACTTCTGTATGATTCTTTCGCAATTGGCAAGAAACAGTGGCAACCTTTATAAACTGTGGCCGAGCACCAACAATTGTAACAATCTTCATTCTGGAAACTCTTTAATCTGTTGTGCAATCTCTTTCTGTTGGTCTTCTGTCAATTCTGGATAAATAGGAATGGCAAGTGTCTCGTTTGCTGCCTTCTCGGATTCAGGCAAGTCACCTTTTTGATATCCTAAATCTCTATAACATTCCTGCAGGTGAAGAGGTAAAGGATAATATATCTCTGACTCTATCCCTTTTTGTTTTAAGTATTCCTTCAGTTCATCTCTATTTTTTACTCGAATTACATATTGATTGTAGATATGAAAATTATGTTCTTCTACAAATGGTGTAACGATGGATATATTTTTAAGTAATTGATTGTAGAGTTCTGCATGTTCCCTGCGTTTTTCGTGCCAGGATTCAAGATGCCGTAGTTTTACTGATAAGATAGCGGCTTGAAGGGCATCTAACCGACTATTGTATCCTACTATGGGATGAAAATACTTTGGATTACTCCCATGAACCCTTAATATTCTTATCTTTTTGGCTAATTCTTCATCATTAGTGACAATCATTCCTCCATCACCAAAACCACCTAAATTCTTACTTGGGAAAAAACTGAAACATCCGGTATCGCCTATAGTTCCAGCCTTTTTCCCTTTATATTTTGCACCAATAGCCTGAGCAGCATCCTCAATAACCCTTAAGTTGTATTTATTGGCAATTTCCATTATTTTACCCATCTCAGCACATTGTCCATAAAGGTGGACTGGAATAATTGCCTTTGTCTTCTCTGTTATCTTATCTTTAATCAAATCTGGATTTATATTATAGGTTTTTGGGTTAATGTCTACAAATACTGGGGTAGCTTTTAATCGGGAAATAGTACCCGCAGTAGCAAAAAAGGTATAAGGAGAGGTAATTACTTCGTCTCCAGGTTTTACTCCAATAGCATCAAGACTCAAGGTAAGAGCATCAGTTCCTGAAGCTACACCTATGGCATAATCAACTTCGCAATATTTTGTTATCTCTTCTTCAAACTTTTTAACAAATGGTCCTAAAATAAATTGGCTGCTCTTGCAAACTTCATCTATTGCTTGTTTAATCTCATCTTCGATAGCGAGATATTGAGCCTCTAAATCTAATATTGGTATCTTCATTTATTTCTCCTCTATCCCGTCCTCTTTCTTTGTATATTTCCTTTCACATCGGACACATACTGCTCTTTTATCATCATCAAACTCCAATTTCTCCCCACACCAGCACATCCAGCCAACAATTCGAGCTGGATTTCCTACAACAAGAGCATTTGCAGGAATGTCTTTGGTTACCACAGCCCCTGCCCCGACAAAGGCATATTCATTAATAGTTATTCCACAAATAATTGTTGCATTCGCACCAATCGTTGCCCCTTTTTTTACCAGTGTTTTTTCGTATTCATCTTTCCTTGAGACATGACTTCTTGGAGTAGTAACATTAGTAAAGACCATGGATGGACCACAAAACACATCATCCTCTAATATTACCCCTGTATATATAGAAACATTATTTTGCACCTTAACATTATTCCCCAGAGAAGCACCAGAGGAGACTATAACATTCTGACCGATATTACAATCCTTTCCAATCGTTGCCCCTTTAAGAATGTGTGCATAGTGCCAGATTTTAGTACCTGTTCCGATTTCACATGGTTCATCAATTGTAGCTGTTGGATGGACAAAATAGTCTTTGGGCTGAGCATCATGAAGATTTATCAGATGTCCACCCTTTTCCAAAGAGGTTTGAGCAGCGGTTAATACCTCTAATACCCGAACACCATTATCTCCGTTAGTTCTTGGAATAGCTCTGGTTGCGATACATTCAAGGAAATGCCTGCATTCCTCTTTTAGAGGCTCTTTCATTTCAAAGCTAATTACTTCGGCATTCTCCTTTTGAGGAACAGGTATTCTATCAACCCAATCAATCTTATGAGGATAAAGCAGCAGCTTATCCTCTTTAGCTGTATCATCAAAAACAGCCATCTTTTTATCACCAATGACAATAAGTTTTTGCTCCTTATAGGGATGCAGCCATGAAACAAAGATATGTGCCCTTACCTCACTCTTGAAACTTAGATTTGTCA
>JBDRHR010000112.1:0-15414 GCA_043816605.1 Nitrospirota bacterium | reverse complement strand
ATTTGTTTTTTTGATATACAGATATATCATGCTATACATTATAGCATGCTGTATCCCAAATCTGCAAACAAAAAAGCAGTATGATCAACTTAATTTTCATACCTCTTTGTGAGACTAATGGCTCATGTGGGTTTCATCTTCCGCTCCAGCATTGAAACTGTTACCAGAAACGA
Organism: Nitrospirota bacterium; assembly: GCA_043816605.1. GTDB lineage: Bacteria > UBA9089 > CG2-30-40-21 > CG2-30-40-21 > SBAY01 > JBDRHR01. The sequence goes on along the minus strand of JBDRHR010000112.1, from coordinate 15,241 downwards.
GTTTTTTGTCTTCTCTTCTATCTCCGCAAGTTTATGCAAAGCTGAACTCACATCTTTATCTTCTATCCCCGCGTCTTTAAGACATAAATATTTAGATAGACTGACTGACAGTCTGGTATGAGGAATAGCGTAAACATTTATATCTTCCTTCGGACTGTCCAGTATTTGCCAATGCTCTATAAAGGGATATTTGACATTTGAAGTTGTTATAGAAAGCTTTATCGGAAGCATTCTTTTGTTCTTTTCAGCAAAGCTGACCATCTGAACGAAAAAATCATCACTGCACAAAAGCTCTGTATATTCCATTACAAGAGGTTTTATATCTTTGGCTTTTTTAATTTTTATGCAAAAAAGATTATCCAAAATTATCTCATTATTTTCTGTATCACCGTAATCTTCATACTTAAACACATTATCCTTGAATGTCTCAAGAAACTTCGTATAGTCATAGAGAAACTCTTTAATAATTGAGAAGCCGAGGTCTTCATCAAACACCTTATTAAATCCAAAAGTATTTATGAACATCTCTTTTAAAAGGTTAATAAGCTCCGGCATGTTAAGAGTTACTTTGAAAAATGCAACGCTTGCATCTTCTTCATTCTCCCACTTCGCAAGGTTTGTAGCCTTGTTTGCTTCTCTCCGTACCTCAAGACATCCCTCGCAGAGAAATTCCTCAACAGGTTCGATTTCTGTTGAATCATAAACCTCTTGAGGATAAATTTTAGAAGCAGGAGACATCTGGCACATGTCGCATATAATAGCCCTGTGACTGGCTTCATTATCCGGAATTGTAGTAATCTCGGTTTGGAGTTCAGGATACAGATTATCCTGATAATTTCCAAAGAGTTTATTGTAGTTATGCAGAAATTCTTTGTTGCTTAATATGCTTTTCACTACCGTTGTTTCAAAATAGTAATTTGTTTTATTTCCAAGTACATCTTTGATTTTTTGTCCGAGACTATCGGCTTCATTCGGGTTAGTAATAACAAGTATCTCCTCAGACAGATTATAGATGATAATCCCGTTAAGCTCCTTACTGACTTTTTTAAATAGCTCGGGGACATCCTTGATAAGTTTTGCATCTCTCAGCCTCGAAAGCCTCGTATTAACCTTTAATTTCAAACGAACCATTGCTACCTGTTTGCGACAAAAATCATATCTAACTTTTCTAAGGAGCTTGCTGTCCTCAATCACTTGCGGAATTCCGAGGTGTTCAGGATTATTCAGGAAGAAGGCAAACCATAATGCTGTCAACTCATTATGAGTATGTAATGACGCAAATGGACAGCGACCTGCATCTTCTGAACGAACAAGAAAATCGTTTTTAAGTTCTTGATACAATTCATTTAAATCCATACTGCCTGAAAGCATAGTTACAATTTTATTATAATCATATGCAAGATCATTCTTTTCTTTTTCACGAATTTCCGGTGATTTACAAGTTTCTTTCCAAATTCTGAATGTCTTATGTGATTTATATTTTGAGGTACGAAGTTTTCTTGATATTGTAGCCGCTTTAACATCTGCAAGGTGTATACATAACATCTCTTGGTCTATTGGGAATGGATTACAACCAGGCTTATGATCCTTTGTCCAATACCAACTGACACAATGGTGTTTTAAAAGTTTCTTGATATCGGGATGGAAGGTGGCAAATTCATCGCACCATTCAGGACACCAGTGCTTATTTTTATCACCAATGAGCTTCAGAATATCATGCAACTTGGCTAATATATTTTTATCCATTTTGCCCCTCCCACATTATGTAGTATTATCGTCTGATACTCTCTCTGATTAAACCCTTCCATCTCTTTACCTCTTTAATATTATACACCCGCACCTAACTAAAAGTCAAACAATATCTTGCTGATATTTCTTGTTTCTCATCTTTTACGGACACGCTAAACGGACACGATTCACGATTATCCCCGAATCTCATACCTTCCCATTCCAAAACTCGTTCCCTTGCCAACATGCAATACCTCGCCAGCCTTTATCAATGGCATAAATGGTTCGATATCCCCTTCAAAGGTTACCTCACCAACAAAGCCACCCAATTTCATTCGCGTATCCTGTCTAGCAGAATATCTCTCCCAATCATACCATTTTAAGTTTTGACTTTTAACCCTAATTTCTTTGGCTTGTTCAATAAGTCCTTTGAAGTCCCATTCTGAAGAGTCGCCGTTACAGTGGAAGTAATAAAGAAGGGAAAGTCTCCTCAGAAGGTTTCTTATAAGGATATGAAACTCTATGTCTTTTATCAGGTGTTCATCGTAAATGATGCGGCAAGGGGTTAAAAAGTTGAGGGTTATTTGGGATTTTAAATTTTGGATTTTGGATTTTGGATTTGAGGTTTCTGATTCGAGATACAAGGTTGAGGTCTTAAACGAGGAAAGGGTTTTGCTTTCTGAATCATAAATCATTTTGCCGGCACAATGAACCTCTTTCATCTCATATTCTGCCCTGCCTTTGCCCAGCCCGATTTTTCCAAGTTCATCAAAGGTGTAGATAAAATAAGGAAGATAATCTATTGCCTTGCCTATCAAAATAAGGCTGAAGGTTATTTCGTCACCGGGTTTATAGCCTATTCGTTTTTCAGGTGGTGGCTCAATAACAAAGGGATGGGGGACTGACTTATATTTCCGCATTATTTTCGTATCTAAAGGCGGCGGGGTTTCAAAGATGTATGAATAAACACATTTTTCTTTAAGCAGGCAATCCAGACACTCTTTGTCTTTCATCGCACAGACAACTCGCTTGAAGGCATATCCGAAGCCGCCTCTAAATGTTGAGCCTTTATAAACAGGAAGAATAAGAAGTTCTTTGGCAGTTATTTTGAAATTGAAGTGTTGGTATTTCATCGGATATGATGGAAATTTCTTCATATTTAGTTTTCTTTTGAGGTCATTTCAAGGTTTAACTCCCTTTCTTCCTTGTCATGTTGTAAAGCAAAGAAAGCCGCCTGCTGTTGTGCCTCCTTCTTGCTTCCTCCTTTTCCTACACCCCAGGTTTTACCTTTTACCATAACCGCTATTTCGAAAATTCGATTATGGTCAGGACCCTCTCTATTAATTACTTTATAAAAGGGAAGGGTTCTAAATTTCTTTTGAGTGAACTCCTGGAAATCGGTTTTATAGTCCTGGACATGAACATTTTCAGTAATCTTTTCAATTTCTTCTTCAAATTGGGCTAAAACAAAATAGCGGGATTTTTCTAATCCTGAATCTAAATAAATAGCTCCCATAAGGGCTTCCATAGTATCCGCTAAAATAGAATGCCTGTTTCTACCTCCTGTCATCTCTTCGCCTTTGCCCAAAAGCAAGTATTTACCTAACTCTAAATATTTAGCCCGTTTTGCCAATATCGGTCTGCTGACTACCTTAGCCCTGATTTTGGCTAAATCCCCTTCCATATAATCGGGATATTTTTTGTAAATATACTCACTGACAATAAGTCCTAAAACTACATCACCTAAAAATTCCATTCTTTCATTCTGCAACATACCATTTTCACGGTCACTTAATTCATAGGCATAAGATGTATGAGTCAATGACTGATTTAATAAATCAAGGTTTTTAAATTCCAGTCCAAGAGCATCTTGCATTTCTTTAAGTTGTTGAATTCGAGCTTCATTCATTATCTTCTTTCCTTCGAGGATGGAGAATGAAGAATGGAGGATGAAGAATATACGACATCTCATTCTCCATTCTCCATCCTTCATCCTTCATCATACCTCTTGACTATCAAACTAACATTATGTCCCCCAAAGCCCAGCGAATTAGATAAAGCAATCTTAACTTCCTGTTTTCTTGCCTGATTTGGCACATAATCTAAATCACATTCAGGGTCTTCATGTTCATAATTTATCGTTGGATGAATAACGCCGTGTTCAATAGTTAAGCAACAGACGATAAATTCTACTGCACCAGCCGCACCTAACATATGTCCTGTCATAGACTTGGTAGAACTAACAGGAATAGAATGCTCTTTTGAAAGGGGGGAGGCATATTCACCAAAGACAGTTTTAATGGCTTGAGTTTCACATTTATCATTTAATTGTGTAGAAGTTCCATGAGCATTAATGTAATCGACTTCATGGGGAAATAGATGAGCATTTTGTAATGCCCGTTGCATTGCCCGAGCCGCTCCTTCTCCATTAGGGGCAGGAGCAGTAATATGGTAGGCATCACCGGTCATCCCACAACCGACAATCTCGGCATAAATATGGGCTTTTCTTGCTTGAGCATGTTGTAAAGATTCTAAAACAACTATCCCAGCTCCTTCAGCCATAACAAATCCATCACGAAGTTTATCAAAGGGTCGAGAGGCATGTTTGGGGTCATCATTTCGAGTAGACAGGGCTTTCATTGCACAAAAACCACCTAATCCTAAATAAGTAATAGCCGCCTCTGTCCCACCGGTTATCATTACTTCAGCTTCGCCCCTTTCTATGATTCTAAAGGCATCTCCAATAGCATGAGCACTACTGGCGCAAGCAGTGACTACAGCAAAATTAGGTCCTTTAGCACCATGTTGAATGGCAACCATTCCAGCAGCGATATCTATAATTAGACTTGGAATAAGAAATGGACTTATCCTTCCCGGACCTTTTTCTAATAAAACCCTGTATTCTGCCTCAATTGTTGCTAATCCACCAATACCTGACCCAATACAAACACCTATATTATCAGGGTTTTCATTGCCAGGCAAGTCAATTTTAGCGTCTTCAACAGCTAATTTAGCCGCGGCAATAGCAAAGTGAGCAAATCTATCGCTACGCCGCACATCCTTTTTATCCATATACAAGCTCGGGTCAAAATCCTTTACCTCACCCGCAATCCGGCAACTATAATTATCTACCGGGAATAGAGTTATAGGACCAATGCCATTTTCTCCCGAAACTAAACCTTCCCAAAATTTCTCTTTCCCAATTCCAATAGGAGTAACTACTGACATTCCTGTAACTACTACCCGATTTTTAATATTCGACAACGAGGCAAGCCTCTCCATTAACTATGCTCCTCAATGTAGGTTACAGCATCACCGATAGCTCGTATCTTTTCTGCATCCTCATCTGGAATTTCTATTCCAAATTCCTCCTCAAAAGACATAACCAATTCTACTGTATCTAAAGAATCTGCCCCTAAATCATCAACAAATGACGCTTCAAGAACTACCTGGTCTTCATTTACTCCTAATTGGTCTATAATAATTTTCTTTACTCTATCAAACACTGATTCTGCCATTTTTCTTCACCTCCTAAATTTTTATTTTTACTTTTTAAACTCTTATTACTCTAAAAACTTTGTCTCCATGTTGTTACTCCTTATCTAAAAGGAGGTATATCAACAGGTAATCCGACTCTCATAAAGAATCTTGCAAAGGCTTGAGATAAATGTTCTCTGTAAGGTGGCAATAGCCGTAGCCTTTCACCTCTCTTTTTGACTAACTCTATAATGAAATCAAGGGGAACACTATAAACATTACGAAAATCAACTACTAAATACTCCGTTTCAAATCCATCTATTTCACATTTATTCAATAAGTGGTATCCCAGAACATTCCCTTGTCTTAGTGCTTCTTTCCCATTTCTGCTTTTGAAAAAGTCGTTTCTTTCCTCAAATTTACTTAGAGACCAAATCGGACAAACTAAAACCAAATCAAGTTTTCGTTGAACGAGATCACATGATTGGCTCATAATAACTACATCATAGTTTACAATACGAATATCTACTTCGTCGGATATTTCTAAAGGGGGAATTACTACAGGGCACTCTTTGATAAAATCTCCTTGCATAAGTTCCTCTTCCCTATTTACTACCTCATGCCAAGGATATTTTTTCATTGTAAGATTCCCTCCGGTTCTACAATATGCGGTATTGCTTTTTCTACACTTTTTACTCTTACTCTCGCAGTCCATTCTTTCACCGGTGGTATCCGCACAACGCTATTAAACTCTATTATATCTTCTGGAATTGTTTTTTTGAAACTTTCTTCAATTAGAGATGGCTCATTTTTTATTCCAAAACATGGATTGACCATTCGGTCTCTTTCGATATATACATAAAATTCTCCTCTCAACATAGAAAAAAGAATCATCTTTTCATTATTTGGAAGTCGTGAAATCTCTTTATAAACTGTTTCAATACCTACATTAGACATGTTAATTCTTCCTTTTTATTAGCCTGCAATTTCAGATAACTTGTTTATATCCGAACTTAAGAATGCTACATTGCCATTCCCCCATCAACAACAATCACCTGACCAGTGATATAATTTGCATCCGGGGAAACTAAAAATTTAACTGCCTGAGCAATATCTTCCGGCTTACCATATTTTCCAAGCGGTATTCTTTCTAAATATTCTTTTTTAATCTCATCCGCTAATTTTGCCGTCATCTCGGTTTCTATAAACCCAGGGGCAACAGCATTCACATTTATCCCTCTTTTAGCCAATTCTCGCGCGGCTGATTTAGTAAGACCAATAACCCCTGCCTTTGATGCTGAGTAATTAACCTGTCCTATATTCCCTTGAATACCCACAGTAGATGAGATATTAACTATCTTTCCCGCTCGTTGTTTAACCATTATTTTGGCTACTTCTTTGGTGCAATTGAATGTCCCTGTGAGGTTAACATCTAATACCGCCTTAAAATCTTCGGCACTCATCCGAATAAGAAAATTATCTTTTGTTATGCCTGCATTATTAATAAGTATATTAATCTTGCCGAATTTGTCAAGAACATTTTTTACCATTTTTTCAACATGGGACATATCAGCCACATTTACCTGAATACCCAGGGTTTTCACATTGAAACTTTCTTCCAACTCATTGGCGGTAGTAACTGCCTGCTCAAGATTTATATCTGCCACAACAATATTTGCTCCTTCAACCGCTAATGCCTCACCAATAGCCCTTCCAATTCCCCTTGCCCCACCGGTAACAATTGCTACCTGATTTACTAATATTCTCTCACACATTCTACTTTACCTCATTTTTGTGGATTTTTATTGCTCTAAATTGTAATCGCTGATTTTATATCAGCGTCCATGCACGCAAATTAAAATTTGCGATTACGGTTACAAACTATCCATATTTTCAATATTCTTAACCTCTACGCCGGAATCTATCCTTCTAATCAATCCCTTTAAAACCCTTCCCGGTCCAATCTCAATAAAGGTATTAACTCCTTCTTTTATCATAAATCTCACACTGTCTTCCCACAATACTGAGCCACTAATCTGTCTTGTTAACGATTCCCTTATTTCATCCGGGTTGGTTACCGGTTTTGCTGTAACATTGGCTACCACCGGTATCTGTGTCTTTTTAATCCTTGCCTCATCTAACACTTTAGCTAATTTCTTTTGAGCAGGGTTCATAAAACTTGAGTGAAATGCGCCATTTACGGCTAATGGAATTACTTTTTTTGCCCCCGAATCAATTGCCTTTTGTCCTGCCTTCTCCAAACACTCCTTAAGTCCGGAGATAACAATCTGCCCGGGGCAGTTAATATTGGCAATTTCAACAGATTCCTCTTTACAGATTCTTTCTACTGTACCTCTATCTAACCTTGATAAGGATGAAGAATGGAGGATGGAGGATGGAGAATGAAGAAGGAAGGATTTTTGCCTTCCTCCTCCATTCTCCATTCTACATTCTCCATCCTTCCCAAAAAGGATAGCCATCATTCCCGCAGGGTATTTTTCTGCTTCTTCCTGCATAAATTGCGCCCTTTTCTGGACAATGCTCAGTGCCTCTTTGAATTCTATACCTTCCGCCGCAACGATAGCACTATATTCGCCTAAGCTATGCCCTGCAAGGTAAGAAGGCTGAAGGCTGAAGGCTGAAGGCTGAATACAGGAAACAGTAAACAGAAAATTCTCCCTTAATACCTCCAGACAAGCAATACTTGTAGTCAATATAGCTACTTGTGAATATTGTGTTTGAGATAATTTCTCAATTGGTCCTTCAAAACACAATTTCGTTAAAGGGTAACCTAATACCTCCTCTGCATCGTTGTAGATTTTCCTTGCTACCTCAAAATTCTGATAAAAATCATATCCCATGCCTATGTATTGTGAGCCTTGACCTGGGAAGACATAGGCTGTTTTGGGAAGGATGGAGGATGGAGAATGGAGAATGGAGGAGGGAAGGTTTTTGCCTTCTTTCTTTTCTTCCTTCATCCTCCATCCTCCATTCTCCATCCTTCATCCTCCATCAAAAGATTTTATCAATCCATTAAACTTTTTCGATAACTTATTACTTTCATTTAATATCTCTATATAAATTTCTCTTTCTATAAAATTTTGTCTTTTAGAAATATCTATTGCAGCCACACATTCAAATATTGATGCCCTGGCAACCTTATAAAATTGTGACTTTTCTTTCTTGTTATATCTACCCCATCCCTCTGCAAAATTTAATGCTATTGATACACTTGCTCTTCTTATCTGATTTGTTAAACCGTATATCTCTATTTTTGGAAATCTTTTTGTTGTTTCATAAATTTTATTGATATACTCCATTATTTGTTGATATAATTCTGTATTCTGAAATTCAAATTCTTCATCCCCCATTCTCTCTCCTCCATCCTTCATTCTCCATTCTCCATCCTTTCTTTCACCATCGAATAACCGTTCCTCCCCAGCATAATCCGCCGCCAAAGGAACTTAAGACAACAATATCTCCCTTCTTCATTCTTCCTTCTTTAGCGGCTTCATCTACGGCAATAGCCGTAGAGGCGGATGAGGCATTACCATACTTATGTAAATTTATAAAGATTTTCTCCATAGGGATAGAGAGTCGTTTAGCTACGGCTTCAATAATTCTTATATTAGCCTGATGAGGTATAAATAAATCCATATCAGGTATATTTAAGTTAGCTAAATGAAGTACCTTTTTTGCCGTTTTACACATTGTTGGCACGGCAAATTTGAATACCTCCTTACCTCGCATTTTTATATAATGTAATCGTTCATCTATCACCTTTTGGCTAATAGGATTCCTGCTTCCGCCACCGGGTAATTCTAAAACATCACCCATTGAACCATCTGCGCCTAAATAGCTGCTGAGTATTCCCCTGCCTTTTTCTACAGGTTGTAAAACCACAGCCCCTGCCCCATCTCCAAATAACACACAGGTATTGCGGTCTGTCCAATCAGTAATTTTAGAAAGTGTATCTGCGGAAATAACCAATACCGTTTTATAGGTATGAGCCGCAATTAATTGTCTGCCTATTTCTAAGGCATAACTAAACCCACTGCAAGCCGCTAACAGGTCAAAACAGGCTGAATGTATTGCTCCTATATTTTTTTGTACCCTGCACGCCGTAGTGGGAAAAATCATATCCGGGGTAACAGTCGCCACAATAATCATCTCCACCTTTGAAGCCGGGATATTAGCATCCTTTAAAGCGGCTAATGCGGCTGGAATAGCTAAATCAGAGGATGCCTCATGCTCGCCGGCAATCCGCCGTTCAACTATCCCTGTTCTTTGCTGAATCCACTCATCTGAGGTATCAACCATCTTTTCTAAATCAAAATTAGTCAATACCTTGGAAGGTGTATAAGAACCTGTTCCAACAATTCCTACCGGTCTTAATTTATCCTTTGTCATTTATTTTCCTTTGAGGTAATTAGGAATTATAAGTCTTATATGTCCTATAAGTCTTATTACTTCCCTTTAATTCTTTCCTCGATATGGAGATTAACTTGATGGTCAATAAATTCGCAGGCAACACGGATACCGTTTTTTACTGCCTTAGCAGAGGATGCACCATGACAGATAATACAAACACCATTTATCCCTAAAAGAGGTGCACCGCCATATTCTGAATAATCAAGTAATTTTTTAAATTTTTTAAAGACAGGTTTAGAAAGAAATGCCCCAATTTTTAAACTAAGATTTTTAGATAATTCCCGCTTTAAAAAGCCAATTATCATCTCCACCAGACTTTCACCAAATTTTACGACTACATTGCCCACAAAACCATCACATACAATCACATCTACCTTACCATTGATAATATCTCTTCCTTCAACATTACCAATAAAATTCAAAGAGGTGTGTTGTAATAGGTTGAATGCCTCACAAGTCAAGGTATTTCCTTTACCTTCTTCTTCACCAATACTCAGGATTCCTATTTTAGGATTAGTTTTTTTCAGGATATATCTGGCATACACATCACCCATCATAGCAAATTGTAAAAGATGATTAGGTTTGCAATCTACATTAGCCCCGACATCAAGGAGTATGGATGCACCCTCTAATGTAGGAATTAGCGTAGCAATAGCTGGTCTAGACACGCCTTTTAATCTACCTAACTCTATTAATGAGGAGGCCATAACCGCGCCGGTATTACCAGCCGAGACAACTGCTTGCACTTCACCTTCCCTCAAAGCCCTTGTCGCCACAACAATTGAGGAGTCTTTCTTAGTTTTAACCGCTTGTGCCGGGGATTCATGCATTTCAATCGTTTGAGTAGCATTTTTAATCACAATAGGCATTCCTTTCATGTGATAACGGGATAATTCCTTAGCCACTATATCTTCTTTTCCGACTAAAGTTATTTGAGCAATCCCATTTAACTCCCGCAATGCATCTACTACACCCGCAACAATAGCCTCTGGCGCATGGTCTCCTCCCATAGCATCAACCGCAATGCGCATATTATTTTTTCTCCTTTTTCTCCTCTACCCTCAATACCAATCGATTATTGTAAAATCCACAAGTTAAACATACCCGATGTGGTAATTTAGGCTGTCCACATTGTGAACAAGTAGAAATATCTACCGGTGTTATCTTCCAATGTGTTCTTCTTTTATCTCGCCTTGCTTTTGATGTTTGTCGTTTTGGATTAGCCATTCTTTTAAAATCTCCTTTTTGTAAATATTTTATAGGACTTATAAGACTTATAATCTCAAGTATAATACACTATTTTTTTCTTTATGTCAAGAAGATTTTACTTTTTGAATAATGTCGCGGGTCATTTCTGAGGTTTTTGCGGTGCCACCTAAGTCATAAGTAAGTATTTTACCCTCTTTAATCACATCAGCAACAGCCTTGACTATTTTTTTAGATGCTTCTTTTTCTCCTAAATATTCAAGCATCATTGCACCTGAAAGAATACAGGCACAAGGATTTACTTTATCTTGTCCTGCATATTTAGGTGCTGAACCATGCACGGGTTCAAATACGGCTATCCCCTCACCAATATTAGCCGACGGGGCTAATCCTAATCCTCCAATTAATCCGGCACACAGGTCTGAGAGAATATCACCAAAGAGATTGGTCGTTACCAGGACATCATACTCCTGTGGTTTTTTAACCAATTGCATGGCCATATTGTCAACAATTTTATCCTCAAATGCTATTTGGGGATATTGTTGAGCAATTTCCCTGGCTACTTGTAAAAATAACCCGCAGGTAACCTTTAGAATATTAGCTTTATGGATACAGGTAACCTTTTTTCTACCATTGGCGATGGCGTATTCAAAGGCAAATTTAACAATTCGCTCACTGCCTTTTCTTGAAATAATACGAATACTTTCTCCAATTGTCTTATCCTGGTCAACGAAATGTTCAATTCCAGAGTATATTCCTTCGGTATTTTCTCTAATCATCACCAGATTGATATTTTCATATTTGGTGGGGCTACCCGGAAAGGAAACAGCCGGTCTAACACCTGCATATAGATTTAACTCCTGTCGTAAGGACACATTAACACTTCTAAATCCAAATCCTACCGGGGTAGTAAGAGGACCCTTTATCGCCACCTTGTTCTTCCTGATTGAATCTAAAACTGAAGCAGGTAATGGGGTATTTCCCTTCTCTACCGCTGACTCACCGGCTAACACCTTTTCAAATTCAATCTTAACCCCTGTGGCAGAAATTACATCTACCATTGCCTCGGTGATTTCTGGTCCTATCCCATCACCTGGAATTAAAGTTACCGTGTACATTTAATACCCCCTTTTTAATTGCGGATTGCGAATTTTTTCAATTCACAATTCACAATTCGCAATTCACAATTCTTAATACTCTCCCATTCCTATTCCACCAACAACTATTCCACCGCCAGACTGACCGCCTTTAAGGACGAGTCTTAAATCATCAGGATAAGGTGTGGCAGAAAGTGCCTCTTCTATACTAACAAGACCGACATTAACAACTCTGGCAATAGCTTGATTTAAACTTTGCATCTGCCAATAAGTGGTAGAAGATTCAATTACCTTTCGGAGACCGGAGGTATTTCCTTTTTCAATCAAATCCTTTACTAAAGGTGAATTTATCATTACCTCCACTGCGGATATTCTACCTTTTCCATCCTTTCTTTTAAGTAATCTTTGAGAGACTACACCAAGTAAGGTTAAAGATAACTGAATTCTAACCTGTATTTGTTGTGCCGGTGGATAGATGTCAATGATACGGTCAACTGTTTGCGTAGCATCATTAGTATGTAATGTGGAAAAGACTAAATGACCGGTTTCAGCCGCAGACAGTGCCGTAGAAATAGTCTCCATATCACGCATTTCACCGATTAAAAGCACATCCGGGTCCTGACGAAGTGCCCGGCGTAATGCCTCTTTGAAACTTTTAGTGTCAACATCTAATTCCCGTTGGTCAATTGTACTTTTCTCATCACGATGTAAAAATTCTATTGGGTCTTCTACCGTAATGATGTGACAATTACGATTTTTATTAATATAGCCTACCAGTGATGCTAATGTAGTGGATTTCCCACTGCCGGTAGGTCCTGTAACTAATACCAATCCTTGTGCTTTAGAACATAAGATATTTAAAACCGGTGGTAAGCCTAATTGGTCAACCGTTGGAATATCATAGGGTACGGCTCGAATGATACAACCTATGACACCACGTTGTCTAAAGGCATTTACCCTGAACCGGGCTACACCAGGCAGACTATATGAGAAATCTATATCGAAATTCTCTACAAATTTCTTGATCTGGTCCTGATTCATCATGCTATGAACTAAACTCATTACATCCTCAGGACCGAGTTTGGGTAAATCAGATTGAGTCAGTGTCCCTGCAATTCTGAAGATTGGTGGTCTGGCTACCTTTAAATATAAATCAGAGGCATGCTGGTCAGCTAACATTTTTAATAATTCAGGCATTTTTAACATAGTTTTTTATCCTCCCTCATTTTTTAAGGTTGAGGTTAAGGTTGAGGTTGAGGCTTTTTGCTTAACCTCAACCTCAACCTTAACCTCAACCTTTTTTAATATCACAACTATGAGAACGATTAATCCCATAGTTATTAAATCATATCCCATGCTAATTAAACTTGGAATAGATATTGTTTCCCATAAAGTCTGATGTTTATTCCCATACCAAAGTGCAATTGGTGATATAAAATATTCCTTTGAAAATGGTGCTAAAAACATTATTCCTTTTGGGGGAATACCATCAAAGGTAAAATAATCTATTAAATTATGTATTGTCAAACACCAGAAGGTAATTATTCCTAACCTTCTACCACCTGCAATTAATGCGACTAAACTTAAAATAACAATAAATGTAATCGAATGAGTTATTTGATGGTGATAAATACCGCTAAATTTAATCCCACTATTTGTAATACAAATAAAATCAATGTCAGGTAGATTTGAAACAATTATGGAATATAATATAAGTAACCAATCAGGGGTATTTTTCTTTTTAGATAATAAATAAATACCTACACCCCCGATGCAATGTCCAATAGGTGTTGACATCAATATTTCCTTTTTATTCACTAAATTTGTTCTGTAATTTTTAAGGCAACAATATCTAATACATCTATCAATCTCAAAGGTTTAGATTCTTCTATTCCAAAAGGTATATGTAAATGGAAAGGGAAAGTACTAATCTCTTTATGATGAGGGGAACTATCCCATCTGGCAATTAATGATTTTCCTCTATCCATATAATGAAATCTATATCTAAATTTATAAGTTGAAAACCACTCTGTAAAATCTAACATTGAACCATCTATAAATACAATTTTTCCTTCTATTGTTCCACTTTCTTCTCCTTCTGCATATTCTATATTTATAGATTTAGATAGAATCAAACCCTGGTATTTTTCTATTTTCTGGTCAAGTTGTTTAACATAATTTCTCATTATAAATGGATACCTTGCAAAAGAACTAATGGTTTTTCGCATGCCATCTTCAGGTCAATCGTATTTAACCATTCAAACCAAACTTTATCATCACCAAGAATACCTTGATTAAATTTTTCTACAAACTCTTTGCTTGAAAGATTGTAGTTAGCCTCAAAATCCTTAAGCCTTTTTTTATACATATCAAGACGATACTCCAATCCCCACTGTTTAAACTGAACAGTTGATTGTAATATTGGAACTACTTCATCCTGAATTTGAATGGTTTTCATTAATTTAATCTCCCTCACAGAATTATTTTTGGTTAAGGAGGTTAACAATAGATTGAGCGAATTTTTCTGCCGCCTGCGGTCCATTACCCGTAACAATATTTCCATCTATTTGGACATCAGCACCGGTATAATTTACCCCTTTTGCCTTTAATTTACCTGTCTCACTTACAAATACAGTTGCCTTTTTACCTTTTAAAACATTAGCATTAGCCAATATCACCGGAGCAATACAGATAGCGGCTAAAACCTTGTTTTGAGCAACTGCCTCCTGAGCGATATTATGTGCTGTTTTACTTTCCCAATACTCAGAAGAACCATTTCCACCTACAAATATTACGGCATCATAATCCGCTACTTTTACCGCGGTTATAATAATATCCGGTTTAACCTTTACCCCGAGCACACCACGACTTGTCCCTAAAGAGGAAGAGGCAGTTACTACCTCTATTCCCTGTGATTTAAAAATCCCCTGCGGAACTAAATACTCCTCATCCCTGAAATTAGAAGAGGCAATTATCATCAACACCTTTTTACTTTTCAAATCCACTACTTTTTCCTTTTCTTTTACTACCTCTTGTGATTCCTTAACGCATCCCATTAAACTTAATAGCAACAGAAATACCCACATTTGTCTCATCCTTAATTTTCTCTTCTAAATTTATAATACCATAATATAGGTTAAAAGTCAACATTTTTTATCATGGAGGCATTCGGGAAATAGGTTTTTGAGAGGAATTTTAATGACCAAAAGAACCTCTCCGCTATCCTATGAGATACTTTTTCAGCCCTCAAGTAGAAATTCTATTTACCATTACTATCTAAATTCCCTTACTTTTTCTCGAAT
>JBDRHR010000111.1:0-19012 GCA_043816605.1 Nitrospirota bacterium | reverse complement strand
TGGCTGAACGGTTACAAAGGGAATTGGGAAATAACTATCAGCCTAAATTGTCCAGCAAAAGATGTGGGACATGCTAAGTTTATTAAGGGGGAATATGGCACAACCCCGTTTTATTCCCCCTTAAAAAAGGGGGTTAGGGGGTTGTTTTTCTTGCCCGGTCAAAAAGTAACCCCCCGATAACTGACCGATTACCAAATTTTGTATAATTCTAACCGGCTATCATTACTTTTTACATGCTATCCAGAAACAGGATAAGCACACATGATTAATATCACAACGGATATTTTGTCCCAATATAGTTCAATATTGGTTAAAAAGTTGATCCCTATTTCTTATCCGTACGATTAGTAGGAAGTGATTGAGGTGCTATCTTGACTTCTGCCATAAATATGGTTTCAGTCATTTGCATAAAGAAAGTCTTACAAATTTTTGGTGGGTCGTGCTGGACTCGAACCAGCCACACCCGGCTTAAAAGGCCGGTGCTCTGCCTGATGAGCTAACGACCCACAAAGAAGGAGTCTAATAAAATTGTTTGGTCCCGTTCAGGACCTAAGGAAATAAACCCAATTTTAGTTTGAGTAAGTTCTGTAATCCGCAATAAATAATCTTTTAGTTGCCATGGTAAATCATCATAAGAACGAATATCACTTATTTCCTGCTGCCAACCGGCCAACTCTTCATAAATCGGCTTACATTCACGAAGTATTTTTAATGACCTTGGGAACTCATTAATCCTTAACGAGGCAAGCCTCTCTCCTTTATACTCATAGCCTACACATATCTTTATCTTCTCAAGGTCATTCAATATATCTAATTTCATCATAGCTAAACTATCCAGACCATTAACCCTAACCGCATATTTTACCGCCACGGCGTCAAACCAACCACATCTGCGCGGTCTGCCGGTAGTCGCACCATATTCATTGCCTTTTTTCCTTATTGCCTCACCTGTCTCATCAGACAATTCTGTTGGGAAAGGTCCTTCGCCTACACGGGTAGTATAAGCCTTGGTTATACCGACAACACAATCTATTTTACTTGGTCCTATCCCACCTCCTGTACATGCCCCGCCGGCACCTGCACTGGATGAGGTTACATAAGGATAAGTGCCATAATCAATATCAAGTAATGTTCCTTGTGCCCCTTCAAACAAAATATTCTTATCCTCTTTTACCGACTCACTCAATAAAAGATTTGTATCCTTCACATATTTCTTAATCAATTTCGCATAACCGAAATATTCATTTTTAATATCCTCGAGGCAAGGTTCAACAAAGCAAGCCTCTCCTTTTTGGGCAATATTTATTCGCAGTTTTTCATCAAATATATCTTCATCAAATAAATCAATCACCTTTATCCCACATCTACCTACCTTGTCCATATACGCCGGTCCTACGCCACGCGCCGTAGTACCGATTTTATGAATCGCCTCTGCTGCCGCCTCTATCTTAAAGTGATAAGGCATAATTAGATGTGCATCCTCACTTATCCATAGATTAGTCTCATCCACTTTTATGTTTTTTTCTTTAAGATATTCTAATTCCGCTAAAAACGCCTTTGGGTTAAAAACTACCCCATGACCAATAATACATATTTTATTTGGATGTAATATACCTGACGGAATAAGATGTAAGACAAATTTTTGACCATTAATCACAACGGTATGTCCGGCATTATTACCCCCTTGGTATCGAACGATGACATCTGCATCTTCGCTCAAGAAATCAATTACCTTTCCTTTTCCTTCATCACCCAACTGGGCACCAACAATAATTATATTTGGCATTTTTTTGCCCTCCTATTTTACCATTTATCAATAATAAAACGCTGATTTTTATGATTTAATATGCTTTTTATCTGCGTTCATCATAATTATCTGCATCATCTGCGTTCCATTTACTTAGAGGTCTATTCCTTTACCTTTATTTTGTAAGAAACCCCTCCTACCATTTTCCCCTCTATGCTTGAAATGACATTAAGCATTCCTTCTTTATCTTTTGGAACTTGTTCCGTTGGATTAAGTGCCGGTGTAACCATTAATAAAACCGGTTTTGATTCTTTTGGCAAAAGGTCAAAAGAATTTTTGCCTAAAAACGCCTGCCAGTCGCCTGGAAATCTTTGAGTATCTAAGGTTAAATTAACCGTTGCCTTTACAGGAGACGGATTTTCGACTCTAAATCTTAAAATAATCGGCATCCCTACACAGGTATAAACACTCCAAAAACTTTTATAAGCTAACTTAGACTCAACTTTAGGGTCGTCAGAGGCAATTGAATTCTCAGAACTATCTACCGCCACACCCCATGCCCAAAAATCCCCTTCTTTAACATTTTCCCAGAAAATAGAGGTAACGGCACTTTCTCCGGGGGCAATGCTCGAAATAACCGTAGTTCCAATCAAGGAGTTTTCTTCATAAGAAAAATATGTATTAGCCTGATTGGCATAGAATTTTACCGTTATGTCTTTAACCTCTACATCTCCAATATTAGATATTCTGGCAAATAATTTGTTGGGTTTTCTGATTGCCGGAAACTCATCAGGTTTTCCATCATCATTATTATCTAACCAGATATCCGGACTAAGCCAAAAAATTCTATCCTCTGAAACAAAAATTCCGTTATCTACAGGCGTATCTTTGATTAACAAATTTGGGAATTGAGATGTTGTTGTACAACCACTAATTAATATAGCCATCAATACCGGTATAATCCAATTATATCTCATTTTTCATTCCTCTTATTTGGCAAAAGTCTTTTTCTACCCTATCTAAATAAATCTGTACATCTTTTATAATAGTTTTGGCAAAGTGTTTTGTAGGGGGATTAACTTCCCCATCGAGTTTGTCAGTAAAGATACTTCGGCGTTCAACTTGTGAAGTACCACTTCGACCGCTATAGACAGATTTTACTCCTGTCATTTTAGTTATTGTCGGATGTTGATGATATTCCGATAGATAATGTGCGGCTTGAGCCGTATGATGTATAGCCTGATAAGCACTATCTATCACTTCTTCATAAGTTCCTTTTCTAAATAATTTTCTTGCCCTACCTAATAGTTTGCGTCCAGCGTCTAATCGTCTATCAACATCTTCTTCTATTTCCTTCTCAATAAAGGAGATCTTTTTATGAGTTGGTATCTCTTTACTAATTAATTCGTGTGGTTTTGCAAATAAATAAGGAATACTTTCTTCACATTCTTCTAACAGATCAGTTATTTGATTACTTATATGCTCTATTATTATCTCTTCCGGTACCAAACCCAAATCTATTAACACGCGTCCTAATCTTTTATTAGACTTTTTCTGTTCTATTAATGCCTGATGTAATTGTTCCTGAGTTAGCGTCCCTTCTTTTGCTAATATCTCACCGAGTAATGGTCTTTTTGGCATCATAAAATGCCTCCTTAAGTAATTCCTCAGTTATGTGGAGTTATTTTTGAAAAACAACCCCCTAACCCCCTTTTTTAAGGGGGAATATGGCACAACCCCGTTTTATTCCCCCTTAAAAAAGGGGGTTAGGGGGTTGTTTTTCCACCTGTAACTAAGGGATTACCTCCTTAAAATAGATACTCGTGAATAGCTCCAGCGGCTTTTTTGCCGGCACCCATAGCTGAGATAACCGTCGCCGCACCGGTAACAATATCCCCCCCGGCATAGACACCGTCTAATGATGTCTTTAAATTATCATCGACAATGATATTCCCTCTTTTATTCAATTCCAACCCTTTAGTCGCATGTAAAAGCAATGGATTAGGTCCTTGTCCTAAAGCCGAAATAACCGTCTCTACATCCAGGATAAACTCAGAATCAGGGATAGCTACCGGCCTTCTTCGTCCACTTTCGTCAGGTTCTCCCAGTTCCATTTTGACACATTCCATTGCCTTCACCCAACCCTGAGCGTTTCCAAGTATCTTTGTGGGTAAGGTAAGTAATTTAAAAATAATTCCTTCTTCTTGGGCGTGATGAAGTTCTTCAAGTCGTGCCGGCATTTCTTCAAAACTCCTCCGATAAACGATATAGACCTCTTCTGCCCCAAGTCTTAAAGAGCATCTCGCCGCATCCATAGCCACATTTCCGGCACCGACTACGGCTACCTTTTTACCTACCTTAATCGGCGTATCATACTCTGGGAATCTGTAAGCCTTCATCAGGTTAGTCCGTGTTAAAAACTCATTTGCCGAATATACACCGTTTAAATTCTCACCCGGGATACCCAGAAAGTATGGTAATCCTGCCCCTGTGCCAATAAAAATGGCTTTCACTCCTTCATCTTTTAACTCATCAATAGTCGTGGTCAAACCAACGACTACATTTACCTCAATCTTTACGCCAAGTTTTTTGATATAATCTACCTCTTTATCAACTATTGCCTTTGGCATCCTGAACTCTGGAATTCCATACCGTAAAACCCCACCGGTATCGTGCAGGCTTTCAAATATGGTCACATTGTAGCCCAATTTAGCCAAATCTCCAGCACAAGTCAGTCCTGCAGGACCTGAGCCGATTATGGCTACCTTTTTACCATTAGGACTAATTTTGGGGGTAGTAAATCCTTTTTCACAATCTACCGCAAACCTTTCCAGCCGACCAACAGCCACAGGTTCTTGTTTTTTCCCCAGTATACATAAACTCTCACACTGCGTCTCCTGCGGACATACCCGACCACATATTGCCGGCAGATTATTTTTCTCCTTAATCTTTGCAATGGCAGACTGAAAATCACCATTAGCAATAAAATTAATAAATGCAGGGATGTCCACCTCTACCGGGCAACCAGCCATACATTTTGGCTTTTTACATTTAAGGCATCTATTTGCCTCCTCAATTGCCTGTGTAGGTAAATATCCTAAGGCTACCTCATTAAAATTCTTTATCCGCTCTTTCGGTTCTTGTGTTGGCATTATTTGTTTTAATGTTGGCATCCGCTAATTTCCCCCTCTTTTTCTTCTGGATTAAGCACTTGAATATTTTCTTGTTCAGCAAGTTGATTAAGGTCTAAATCACTACTCACAAATATTAAATTTAGGTCTTTAAAGTCTAATGCACCGGTAATTATTAGTATATCAATTGGGTCAGGTCTTTCTCTTCTATCCCTTTCAGGTAAAGACTGTGCCCTTTTTATTTGAATTTCTGATTCGTACGCATGTTCTTCGGTGGATCCGTAGATTCTTATCTTTCCACTATTAATATCGTTATAAAAGATGGATAAAAGAGTCTGAAGTTCCTCATTTGTTATTTTATTTTTTCGCAACAAACCATAGAATATATTTAATATTTCCACCATGGATAAACAACTTATAATTCTTTCTGCCTCAGAGGTAGTAAATAAAGAATTTACTACTTCTGAACCTTTCTCTTTATGCTTATATCTTTTTACTAAGGCACTGGTATCAATAAAGTATTCTACCATTTCTCTCTTCGATTTTTCCTTTCTTCTATTAGCATTTGAGTTAGTGAAACATCAACCTTATCAAGTATTTTCCATGCTTCTTCTATTGGGGGTGCATTTTTTGCCCGTTCGTGTACAAGTTTTCTAAATTCAACTTCTGCTGAGGTTAAAGAAGATCTTTTAAGTGGCGACTGTCTCTGTTCAGAAATTCCCATATCTTCCTTAATTCCTCCTTCAATTTGGTCTTTTCCCCTCTCAATGGTTACTTTACCTTCTGTCATCCATAGACTAACTCTTTGTGATAAATCTTCTTTTTTACCTACCTCTGCAACTGCAACTGCCATTTTTAACTCCTTCCATTTTCTCATATCTTTGCAAAGCCACTTTCTCTTCCTCTACAAATCTCACCTGTCTCAGCATCAATTCCTCAAAATCCACTAAATGTCCGTCAAATCCAGGTCCATCAACACAGGCAAATTTTGTCTGCCCGCCCTCTGTAACCCTACAAGAACCACACATTCCCGTGCCATCTACCATAATCGAATTTAAACTAACTAAGGTAGGCACATTAAACTTTTTAGTCACCTGACAACATGCCCTCATCATAGGTAAAGGACCTATAGCGATAACTAAATCCGGCTTTTTAGCCTGCAATAATCTTTCTAACACCTGTGTCACAAACCCATGCTCACCATACGACCCATCGTCCGTACACACATAAAGTTCGTCACTGATTGCCTTCATTTCTTCCTCTAAAATAATTAAATCCTTAGTTCTGGCACCAATAATCGAGATAACCTCAGACCCGGAGTTTTTCAATGCCCTTGCCTTGGGATACACAGGGGCGACACCGACACCACCTCCTACACAAATTATTCTTTTATGTAAATCATTTACTTCTATAGGCTTACCGAGTGGACCAACAAAGTCCTGGAGATAATCTCCGGCTTTTAACTTACCTAATTGCCTTGTTGTCTTGCCTACCTCCTGAAAAATAATACTCACGGTTCCTTTGACAGAATCGTAATCATAAATAGTCAGTGGTATGCGTTCACCCTGCTCATTTATTTTCAAGATAATAAATTGCCCTGGTTTGCAAGCCCTTGCTATTTTTGGTGCGTCAACCACAAATAATTTTATTTCCTTGGCTAACTCTTTTGATTCTAAAATATTATACACTTTTCACCCTTTTTTATCCACAGATTTTGCAGATTACACAGATTTTTTATTTTTTTAAATAATAAGAATCTGCGTTAATCTGTGAAATCTGCGGATTCTTTCTTGAATCCTAAATGAACTGCGGCTGCTCCAAAAAGCAAGTTAAAATATTGGACATCCACAAATCCTGCCTTTTCCATTAATTCTTTCAAACCTTGCTGGTCAGGGAGGTATAAATCCAGGGATTTGGGGAGATAACCATAAGGTTCTTTGTCCCCATGAAATATCCTTCCAAGCAAAGGCAAAACATAGTAAAAATAAATCCGGTGTCCTGCCTTCATCACTAAACTTTTTGGTTTAGCGGCGTCTAAGGTAATTAATCTTCCCTTTGGCTTTAGTACCCGATTAATCTCCTTAAATATTTCACCAATATTTAAATGTCGTAATCCAAAACCAATTGTCACGACATCAAATGTATCATTATTGAAGGAAAGAGACGCTATCTCTTGTTTCTTGAGTTCAACCCTATCTTCTAACCCAAATTTTTTTATCTTCCCTTTTCCAATTTCAAGCATCTCATCACAAAAGTCTATGCCGACAACCCTTATCCCTTTACCTTCTTTAGCCGCACAAATAGCAAAATCAGCGGTTCCTGTACAAAGGTCAAGGATTAAACTCCCCGGAAATAATTGTGCCTTTGAGACAGCAAATTTACGCCATCGATGATGAAGCCCAAGACTTATTATTCCATTTAAACGGTCGTAATTATGGGCAATATCAGAAAAAAGCCTTTGGACATAGTGTTCTCTTGTCATGGTGAGCCTGTCGCCCTTCGGCACCCTTCGGCACCCTTCGAGCACCCTTCGGGCACCCTTCGGCACCCTTCGACAAGCTCAGGGTGACACCTTGTCATGATGTTCTGGTGTCCTGCTGTCATGGTGAGTCTGTCGAACCATGTATCTTCTAATTTCAAGTAAATCATGAATTTTTATCTTACAAAAAAACTCTACTATATTATAGTATCATAAATGATAGAGAATGTCAACAGAAAATTTCGATTGCATTTTACAAAAAGATGTGGTATATTAAAAAGGTAAGATTTCAGTAATCAGGTGTCAGATGTCAGGTTTTAAGGGTTAAAGAGTTGGGAGTTGGAAGTTTAATAATAACTCAAAACTCTCAACTCAAAACTCCTAAACTGTTAGAACTGACTGCTGATACCTGATTACTGAATGCTTACAGGGAGAAAATATTTTGATGTTAGAAGAATTTAATGAAATTAAGGTCCAATCATCAGATGAGATTGAAATTGCTTTTAATGAACTGAACACAGGAAAAGACAAGGTAATTATTATCTGCCATGGGATTATGCAATCTAAAGATTCCCAGATATTTACAAAAATAGCCAGGGAGTTTGAGGAAAACTACGATATTATCAATATGGACTTACGAGGTCATGGTAGAAGTGGAGGAGGATGTACCTTAACCAGTATGGAGGTGCAGGATTTAAAGGCAGTTGTGGATTATGCACACAAAAGGCATAAAAAGGTTGGCGTCCTTGGCTTTTCTCTTGGTGCGGCAACGGCTATATTGGAATCCGCTGAATACAAAAATATCGACTCCCTTATCCTGGTTAGCCCGTTCACTAAAATTTCAAAGGTGAATTTTGAATTCTGGAAGATGCAGGCAACTCAGACCACTCCTGCAAAAGAATTTATTAAGGCTTGCCTCGTTACTGATACAAATAGAAGGATTAAAATAGGCAATATATTCTTATGCAAAACAGCCCCGATTGCTGTTGTTGATAAAATCTCGCCTACACCGATTTTGTTTTTACATGGCAAAGATGATTGGGTAATTGATTGTTCGCACAGCCAAAAACTTTACGAAAAGGCTAAAGAGCCAAAGAAATTAGTTATATTTGAAGACGCCTTCCATGCTGAATATATCTACGAAAAATTCCCGGAGAAATTCAAAGAGGTGTGTTTAGAGTGGCTTGAGGAAACAATGTAAAAAAGAGAGGATGAAGATGAAGGCTTTATTTTTTGACCAAAAATTAAAATTTATTGATGACTATCCGATTCCCACACCAAAAGAGGTAGCACCTCTGGCACCTGATGAGGCATTAATTAAAGTAAAATTAGCCGGGATTTGCCGTACAGATTTGGAAATAACTAAGGGATATATGGATTTTAAAGGGGTATTAGGGCATGAGTTTGTAGGAGTAGTTGAAGAATGCAGACAAGGGGATTGGGTCGGGAAAAGGGTTGTCGGTGAGATAAATTGTTGTTGTGGGAAATGTGAATACTGCAACAAGGCAAGCCTTCGACAAGGACTAAAAAATCATTGTCCAAACCGCTCTGTATTGGGAATCCATAATCGAGGAGGCTTGCCTCGTTACGGGGCATTTGCTGAGTATTTGACCTTACCTGTTGAGAATCTTCACCTTGTGCCGGATGAGGTATCGGATGAAGAGGCAGTATTTGTCGAACCACTTGCCGCAAGTTGTAGAATTTTAGAGCAAGTACAATTTGCCAAAACTGAGGCTTGCCTCGTTGATGAAGTAATAATTTTAGGTGATGGGAAATTAGGGTTACTTGTCGCTCAAGTGATTAATTTGACTGGATGCAATCTTAATGTTGTTGGGAAATACGAATCAAAACTGGCTATTCTTGAAAAAAGAGGCATCAACACCATCCTCCTGCACCAGACTAATAATCTTAAGCAGATGCACCTGGTAGCTGACATAGTCATAGACTGTACAGGCAGGATGTCAGGTTTTGAAATGGCTCAACAAATAGTCAAACCTATGGGTAAGATTATTCTTAAAAGCACCATTGTCGCAAACTCAAATATTAACCTTTCCTCTCTCGTTGTAAATGAAATAACCCTGATTGGCTCACGCTGTGGACCTTTTAAACAGGCAATTGAATTGCTAAGAGACAAGAAGGTAGAAGTAACATCATTAATTTCAGCCACTTATCCTTTAGAAGAAGGACTTGTAGCCTTTGAAAAAGCCCAGGACAAAGAAGCATTAAAAATACTTCTGAAAATGTAATAAGAAAGAATACGAACAAGAAATCGTTTATCGTTTATAGTTTATCGTCAATCGTCTATAACTATAAACTATAAACTATAGTAATGGGTCAGTTATCAGGGGGAGAAAAGGGGTCCAGGATTCGAGGGTTCGAGTGTTTGTTTTTCCTTATTCCACTTGACCCCTTGAACCCTCGACCCCTTGAATCCTTTTGATAAATTTTTCCATGTTTCCCCCAATAACTGACCCATTACAAACTATAAACAATTTTATTTGCATTTAATTTAAAAATTTGGTATAATTCAGGTAAAGGTAAATTTTTTATCACAAAGGGGGTTTTTATAATGCAATGCTTGCATCGTTGTGGATACAAAATAGCGGTTGTTGGAGCTACAGGCGCAGTTGGAACTGAAATGATAAAGATGCTGGAACAAAGGAATTTCCCGGTATCTGAGTTAAAATTACTTGCCTCTTCACGCTCTGTGGGGAAAAAATTAGAGTTTAAGGGAGAACAAATTACGGTTTATGAACTGACTCAAAATTCTTTTGAGGGAATTGAAATTGCCCTGTTTTCTGCCGGGGCAGCAAGAAGCAGGGAATTTGCACCTTATGCCGTTAAAGCCGGGACAGTAGTCATAGACAATAGCAGTGCCTTTCGGATGGATAGGGATGTTCCTTTAGTCGTCCCGGAGGTCAATCCTCAGGATATAAAATGGCATAACGGCATAATCGCCAATCCAAATTGCTCTACTATTCAGATGGTGGTGGTTTTAAAACCTCTCCATGATTTAGCTAAAATTAAACGGATAGTGGTAACTACTTATCAATCCGTCTCAGGCACCGGTGCTAAAGCAATGCGAGAATTAGAAGCACAAACAAAGGCTTATATAACCGGAGATAAAATGCCCATTGAGGTTTATCCTCATCAGATTTTGTTTAATGTTATTCCTGCAATAGGAAATTTTTTGGATACCGGCTATAGTGAGGAAGAGATGAAGATGGTCAATGAGACAAAGAAGATTATGGGTGATGACTCAATCAGGGTTGCGGCAACTACGGTAAGGGTTCCTGTTTTAAGGGCTCATTCAGAGGCGGTAAATGTAGAGTTTGAACGGGAAATTACCCCGGAACAGGCAAAAGAAATACTACGGAAAGCCCCTGGAGTGGTGGTTATAGATAATCCTGCAAATCATGAGTATCCGTTAGCCATCAATGCCTCATACACAGACCCGGTCTATGTTGGTCGAATAAGAAAGGATACATCAGTTGAGTATGGATTAGACCTGTGGATAGTAGCCGATAACCTTCTCAAAGGTGCGGCACTAAACGCTGTCCAGATTGCAGAAGAATTAATTTCAGATAGATAGGCTGTAGGTATTTAGGCTGTAGGCTGTAAGGTCAATATCTGACTAACAGTCTATCAGGCTAACAGCCTATAGCTTTCCCCCTAAAAGGAGGTGTTTTTAGTTATGAGTGAGATTAAAGAGGCTTGCCTCGTTGTCGAAAAGCCATCTCAAGAAAAGTTAAAGGAATTGAAGGTGGAATCCTGGAGTCCGTGGGAATGTGCCCCGGAGAGTTTTGATTGGGAATATCCCTGTGATGAATCAGCCTATTTGTTGGAAGGTAAGGTAAAGGTTACGACACCAACCGGTGAAGTAGAGATTAATAAAGGCGACCTGGTTCACTTCCCCAAGGGATTGAAATGCACATGGAATATCCTTGAGAAAATCCGTAAGGTTTATACATTTAAGCAGATAGAATGGTAAATGTTCGGTGGTGTCCCAAGATGGCTAAAGTTAAGGAAGCATTAGAGTTGTAGAGAAAAAATAAATGTAAACTGTAAAATAGATAATGAAAAATTGAAAATTATCGTATTTCGCTTTTCCCACTTTCTTGTTTTCCTATGGAAAGGTTTTGTTGAAAAGGCATGGTTGTATCAATATGTCCGGCGATAGTTTCGATTTCTTTTCCTTCTACCAGAAATTGAACATATTTAATCTCTGAGAAGTTAGCGGTTAAGGTGTTAACGATAGAGAAGATGGTCTGAATTTCACCACTACTGCCTCCGGGATGGTTTTTTATTAACTCATTGGAGAAGTCAACATAGGCAATATCTTTATGAAGATACAACTCATGCAATTGTGTTTGTTGGGGTATGGTGGGAAATAAATTCGTAGATGTCGGTCCTTTGATTAATTCATTGATGACCTCTTTGGCAAGATGTAGTCTATCCTCTAATCTATGTATTTGACGGACTTCTGGAACAAGGGACAGACCATCTTTAGAAGAAAAATATAGTTGGACGGTCATTTTTTTAGATGATATAAATGGAATTTTCAGAAAAGGTTTCTCTTTTTGGTAAAGGAAAAATACCACGAGCCCTATTAAAACAAGAACAATAATCATTAAAAGAGGGAGTTTACTCTTCATAAATTACCTCTAATTTTTTCTCATATAAAGCCTTATATTCAATAATAGCCTCACCAATAGACTCAGTCATCTGGTTTTTAAACTCTTCACTATTTAACTTTTGCGCCTCATAAGGATTAGAGACAAAACCGGTTTCGACAAGCACAGCAGGCATCATCGCATCTTTTATGACCCAGAAGAAGGCACTTTTAATACCCCGGTCATCAAGATTTAACTTTTTACAAGCCGTTTTTTGGATTATTCCGGCTAACTCAATACTTTCGTCTATAAATTCTTGTTGAGCTAATCCGCCTAAGATGAGCTGGATATAATCTGTTCCTTCGGTAGAGGTTTTTTCTTTTTCGAGGTCAAGCACCTTGTTTTCTACAACGGCTAATGCCCTTGCCCGTTCATCAGAGGCAGAGGCATCCGGTGAAAGATAGAAGACTTCAAAGCCGGTAGCATATTTTGAAAAGGCGGCATTGGCATGAATACTAATAAATAAATCCCCCTTTTTGTAGTTGGCAAATCCCGTGCGGTCTCTTAACGGCACAAAATAATCGCTGTCCCGGGTTAGAAGTATAGTAACATCCGGAAGTTTATCTTTAAGTAATTGGGTTAATCTCTTTCCTATATCTAAAACCACATTCTTTTCTAATATTCCATTACTTCCAACTGCACCGGGGTCATGTCCACCATGCCCCGGGTCAATAATAATCGTCTTTATTTTAAATTTTTCAGTCATAGTTCCTGAAATCATCATGGGGGTCTTTTTGTTACTTTCAGGCTCTTCTTGTGGACGGGTTGATGAAAGTGGGAAATATTCGGCGACGGTCGGTTGATTACTTAATGCCACAGGAGGACTAACCTCTTTATTATCAATAGTTAATTTCTTGCTCTTTTTATCCCAACTAACTATAACATCAAATATTTGAGGAAATCTATCCTTAATAAATCGGACAGGAATAAATACCCTGCCGGTAATTAATTCGGCAGGCATATCCATTAAAACGGTTTGATTATTTATCTGCACCAGAGCACTGCCTATATTGAAGGTAATGGAAATATTGCCTTTGGTGAGAATAATCTTTTTGGTGATAGGATTCCATTGAGAAAAGGCTTTGAATACCTTAGATATATCAGTTAAAGAAAGAAGTTCTTCACCATCTTTAGTCAAAAATTCTAAAGAAATTTTACGCTGATTGACATTGTCTATAACCGTAATAT
The DNA here is from genome assembly GCA_043816605.1 of Nitrospirota bacterium. GTDB lineage: Bacteria > UBA9089 > CG2-30-40-21 > CG2-30-40-21 > SBAY01 > JBDRHR01. Next base: position 5,794 of record JBDRHR010000111.1, on the reverse strand, counting down.
CCGTCTGTGCATTAGCCCCTAAGGCGGAAATACTCAAAAGATTAAAAACAAATATTGAATAAATCAATAATTTTATCATTAGTATCTTCCTCCTTGTTTAATTAAAAATTATGAATTAAAAATTAAAAATTAAAAATTATTTTCTTATCCCTCAATTTTTAATTTTTAATTCATAATTTTTAATTTTTTTCTACCTCCATCCCAAGTATCGCATCTATCTCATTACTTTCCAATGTTTCTTTTTCTATTAAGGCATTTGCCAGCAGGTCGAGTTTATCCTTATTTTTTTTCAATAATTCTTCAGCGCGTTTATTACAGGAATCTATAATTTTGTGAATTTCTTTATCGATTTTAGAGGCAATTTCTTCACTGTAATTTTTTTCTTTCATGAAATCCCTGCCCAAAAATATCTCCTGGTCCCTTTTGCCATAGGCAATAGGACCCATAGTATCACTCATGCCGTATTCACATACCATTTTATGAACAACATCTGTAATCCACTCAATATCTTTTTGAGCACCCGTGGTCATATCATTAAATTCAAGTAATTCAGCCCGCATACCACCGAGGGCAATCACCATTTTGTCTAATAGTTCAGCGCGGGTATAAAGATGTTTATCCTCAACCGGTAATTGCAGGGTATAACCTCCGGCAATACCGCGAGGGATAATAGAGACCTTGTGAACCGGGTCACTATTTGGCAGGAGTTTAGCTATCAAGGTATGTCCTGCCTCATGATAGGCTTTAATCCTTTTTTCGCGTTCAGAGGTAACCCTGCTTTTCTTTTCAGGACCGGCAATAACCCGTTCAATCGCATCTTCAAATTCTTTCATCGTTACTCTTCTTCTCTTTCTTCTTGCGGCTAATAGAGCGGCTTCATTAACCAGATTAGCTAAATCAGCGCCGACAAACATAACGGTTCTTTTGGCTATTAGTTTTATATCTGTCCCCTTGACCACCTTTACATTTTTCATATGAACCTTAAGGATTGCCTCACGACCAAGTAAATCAGGGATATCCACGGTAATATGTCTATCAAATCTTCCCGGTCTAAGAAGGGCGGGGTCTAAAACATCCGGTCTATTTGTGGCGGCAATCAACATTACCCCTTCACCAGTACCAAATCCATCCATTTCGACTAATAATTGATTCAAGGTCTGCTCTCGTTCATCATGTCCTCCGCCAAATCCTGCCCCGCGTTGTCTTCCCACAGCATCAATTTCATCAATAAAGATAATACAACCTTTACCTGTGGAAGAGACCTGTTTTTTAGCCTGGCCGAATAAATCCCGGACCCGGGATGCACCAACTCCAACAAACATCTCGACAAAATCTGAGCCACTGATACTAAAAAAAGGAACTTGAGCCTCACCTGCTACTGCCTTGGCTAACAATGTTTTTCCTGTCCCTGGAAGACCTACTAAAAGCACACCTTTAGGAATTTTAGCCCCAAGCTTTTGGAATTTTTTGGGGTCCATTAAAAACTCGATTATCTCTTGTAATTCTTCCTTTGCCTCATCTACACCGGCAACATCTTTAAAGGTAATCGGGGATTTCTCTTTATGAGTAAATTTAGCCCGACTTTGACCCATTGTCGCTAATCTTCCTATTCCACCAGGTCCTTTCATCTGACGATAGAATAAAAGCCATAAAAAGAAAAAAAAGATAACCGGACTACCGAGATACCAGAGTAATGACATCCACCACTTTGCCTCTGCCGGTCTGTCACCTTCAAAAGGAACTTTATACAAAGTTAAAAATTTGATTAAATCAGGGTCTTCATGAGGGATATAGGTAGCAAAAGGCTTATCTCCTTTAAATACCCCTCTAATATCCTGTTCGATAATTTTAACCTTCTCAACCTTGCCCTTGGTTACACAGTTTAAGAACTCACTATAGGTAATTTTATCCGGCTGAGGAGGAATAGGGGTTTGTAAGGTTTTAAGTAGATACGGCAGGACCAATAACAAGAAAATCAACCATAAAGTTAAATTACACCTTTATTCATTATTTCACCTGAAAATACTTTTTTTTTGGTGTCATGAGCATCTTTGTCTGATGGTAATCCAGTATTTGTGTTCGTTATCCGTTTTGTTTTTTTACGAACACGCTTCACGGGTTTTGTAATCTTTTTGTTCATAAATGTTTCACCTTGTTAGCACAAATAACCAACACCTTTTTAGTTGTCTCAGTAATCTTTACTCGTTCATCAATCCTGTTAAATCCCATTATCCAGATTATTCCTTCACCATCTTCCAAAAGATAGATTTTGTCCCGTACTTTTTTAGTCACCTTTAAATCTATCAGGAAGTCCTTGATTTTTTTACTTCCTGCCATTCCGTAGGGGTGAAATTTATCCCCGAATTTACGGTGGCGAACTCGTATCGGCAATTTTAACTTATCGTAATCTAAATACGCATTGAAAGAAGTATGGAGCATGGAGAATGGAGGATGGAGTAATTGCGTTTCTATTATTAGTTCTGCTACTCTGGTAATCCCAGTCACGACTACAATAATCCCCTCTTGAGAGTGGGTAGGGGGTAATAATCCCCTCTTGAGAGGGGGTAGGATGTGTGTCTCCTCTCCCTTTCCCTTTTTCTCCCTTTCTCCTTTACAAATTACTAATTTATCGTATTCCCTTTCTACCTTGATATTTGAAGGTAGGTCTAAACTTCCTTGTGAAGGTCCGTCTTTAACTAAATTTAAGATAGCATTTATATGCCTGAATGTAATCCCTTCTAAATTCCCCTTTACCTCTTCAATACTTTGGCGTAAAATACGGGATTGGATAGCCGGATGTAATTTAGAAAACTCCTTTAAATTGATTCCACCATTTTCTAATACAACCTTCTCTTTTGCCGAGGTTGATAGAATATTCAGGTATTCGTTATCCACCTCCCACAAAAGAGACAATTTAGTTAATGCCTTTTTTATATTTGGGTTATATTCCTCTAATTTGGGTAATAATTCCAGGCGGATTTTATTGCGTAAATAGTCCTTTTTTAAATTAGATGAGTCAATCTTGAATGACAAATTATATTGTTTAAGGTAATCTTCAATTTCTTGTTTTGTAATATTTATTAACGGTCGAATAATAGAAACAGGCTTGCCGGGTAGTTGTGGGTCAATTTTTCTAACAGGAGGGATTCCACCGAAACCTTCTGCCCCACAACCTCTGATTAACCACATCATAATTGTTTCGAGATTATCATCAAAATGATGAGCTAAGGCGATTTTAGTTGCACTGATGCTTTTTGCCACTCGAATTAAGAATTCATATCTAATCTTACGGGCTTTTTGCTCCAGGGAGAAATTCTTTGAGGTATCTTGTGCAACATCAATTTCTTCAATTGTTACCGGCAGATTTAATGACTCGGCTAATTCTTTTACAAATACCGCTTCTTGTCTTGCCTCTTCCCTTAGCAAGTGATTCAAATGAGCCAGATGAAGTGTTAATTTATATCTTTCTTGCAGGCTCAATAGTATATGTAAAAGGGCAACCGAATCAGGTCCTCCAGAAATTCCAATTATTACTTTATCCCCTTCTTCCAGCATCGAATATTGGGTTATAGTCTTTTCTACTGTTTCTATCATGGATAAAATCTTTTCTCTTTATTCCGGCTTTATGTTTTTATCTACACAGGGATGGCATTCATTTCCAGGGTAGTTACCAGTGCCATATCGATGATGTCGAAAGATCTACCGGCCAGGTAATTAATGCCATTACCGGGCCGAAACACAATGACAGAGTCTCCGCCTGGTGCTATTGCCAGAAACTCGGGATGGTCCACAGGAATCTCTTGTCCATCGGCTAAATGAATTATGAATGGACGGAATGGCCTTTTAGCATAAAGGTTACGAAGTTCTTCTATTTTCATAATGACACCTACTTCGTAAAATTAAAAATTATGAATTAAAAATTGAGGAAGGAGGAAATAATTCATAACCTCCTTTCTATCAAAAACATACAATGCTCATCAAGATTCTTTCAATTCTTCCAAGCGGATTAACGATATATTCCTAATTACTAATTAGAGGTCTGACCTCGAGAACAGAATTCTATTCCTTAAATTCAATATCTGCTTCCGCATGTTCTACAAAATCTTTAATTAACCCAGAGATATCTTTTACTCGAAAGCGTTCAGCCTTAAGTTTGATATTTGCTCCTAGATCATTTTTTACCATTCGAACAATCTCAATTACGCCAATTCGTCCCATTCCTGATTCAGGAAGAAGTGGTTCTTCTGAGAGCAATTTGAATTCTGCATCTTCATCATGTGGAAGAAATCCTTCTCCTTGAAATGCTACCCAACGATAATGAGCAGGAACTTTACCGATAGTTTCTATACCTTTAGTGATTGCTTCATTCAGAGTTTCACATACTTTTACTACATGAACATCCCCTGTCCCAGCACGGTCTACTGCAACTATGTCAATCTGTGAATGGTCTGACATAGGCCAAGTTTGTTCAAAGTAAATATTAGGAACTATGAGAGTACGAATTAGGCATCTTGCCACAGGTTCATAGCATCTTTCCTCACGCACTGGTCCATTCTTCCACTGATTTGCGATTTTAGATTCTTTATTTCCCATCTTTACCCCTCTGTTGAGATTCTTCTCAAATAGTCAAAATTTTTATATGCCCAGCTAAAAAAACGTTCTACATTTAAGCGAATACTCTGCAATTTTGTATCATCCATTGGTCTAAAATGTTCTCCATACGCCACAAAATTCTTTTCCGAAAGAATTTTTCCTAATCGATTGGATCCATCTTCGCTAATGCCCTTTGTATTACAGATACTCTTGAGGAATTTCACTGCCTCTAAATGTTGTTCATCAGCAGAGCGTTTCCCACTTTCATAGATTGTTATCGAATCTGCAATCGCAATTGAAGCATGAATACCAAGAAGAGCTGATGCATTATACCTTTCAAGTATTATCTCATCATTCATTGCTTTAAAAAATTCATCAGCCCGGTTACAGTAATCTAAGAAACGACTTTTTTCAAACTCCCTTATCTTCATTATAGCCTTTCATCTTCATATTTTGGGGTCAGATATCCAAAGCACTCTAATCTTAATTTTTCTTCCTTTTTCATTTATTATTAGTTATTGGTAGCGGCGCAGGGATTCGAACCCCGGACCCACGGATTATGATTCCGTTGCTCTGGCCAACTGAGCTACACCGCCATAATGACAAAAAACTGTAAAATAGGTAATGTAAAATAAAAAAATGTAAAATCAAGGATGTCAAGATGAGAACTAATAAACTATCTCATTATGATATAATTTTAAATTTTCCCATTATCCATTTTACAGTTTACATTTATTTTGGTTGCGGGGGGCAGATTCGAACTGCCGACCTTTGGGTTATGAGCCCAACGAGCTTCCACTGCTCCACCCCGCGATAGGAAGTATAAAGTTATAAAGTTGAAAGTTGTAAAGTAAAAAGTAAGAAGTTGAAAATCTTACTTTATAACTTTATAACTTTATAACTTTTAACTTTATTCCTGGTGCCGAGAGCCGGACTTGAACCGGCACGGGGATAAATCCCCACTGGATTTTAAGTCCAGTGCGTCTGCCAATTCCGCCATCCCGGCTACCGTATTATATTTTATAATAAATTAACGCATTTGTCAAGAAAAATCTTTATTGAGCAGAAATTCCCCATCTTCAGTAAGTGAATGATAAATAAGGTATAAAGAGGTGGAAGAATAAAAAGAGAAAAGAAAAGAAAGTGAAGATTTTTATAAAAATGCCGATAAAGGAATTAAGGCGACACCTTATGTTTCCTT
>JBDRHR010000110.1:0-8927 GCA_043816605.1 Nitrospirota bacterium | reverse complement strand
TACTACCTCCTTAATTTGTTTTTTTGATATACAGATATATCATGCTATACATTATAGCATGCTGTATCCCAAATCTGCAAACAAAAAAGCAGTATGCTCAACTTAATTTTCATACCTCTTTGTGAGACTAATGGCTCATGGGGGTTTCATCTGCATAGGAAACAATAACTCTACGCAATATTGATAGCCCTAATTTTTCTACCATATCCTGAGGTAACATTACCATCACTGCTCCTGTATCCACTAATACCTCACTCTCAACCTCTCTAATCTGTTCCTTTTTTATATAACCTGATTCAGCCGCAAACATATCTCCATCATTTTGAATCAAAACCTTTTTTTTTACCTCACCCATCTTTTACCTCCTATGTGCAAAAAATTGTTTTCGCTTTTTTTAGTGTAAATAAGGGGAATCGGGGAAAAAGGGAGCGAAAACTATTTCCTTCCCTTTTTCCCCTCTTTTCCCTCTTTTCTTATCTTCTTCCTTTTCTTACTTCTTCACTTCTTTAGCCAAATAACCAACATAGAATATTGGGCTACTTAATCACTACCTGGAATTGTAATGAGCCGTATCCATATGGTATTACATCATCTATATTCCATCTAACATGTGTAACCGGGTCAGACTCAGAGCCATCAAAGTTTAACCCACCATCATGCGAATACTCAATGGTTGCAGCAGAACCACTTATTACCTTTGCACTGTCAACTACATACTCGGTTTCATCCGGTACCATATCAGTAATCTTAACCGCTGTTGCTGTCCCAGAGCCTATATTGTTATACACAATCGTGTAGGTCAATGTGGCACCAATTTGCTGCGGTTCATATTTGTCAACATACTTGGACAATGTAATCTCCGGCAGATTAACCGTAGGTGTTCCCAGCGGCACAACTATACCGGCAAACTTCGTCGTCATCGTATTTCCTTGCGAATCCTTATACTCTGCCTTGGCGATGTTGACTATACCAAGCTCCTCAACATCGGTAGGAACGTTAAGCCCTGTCTGTTGCCAGACAATACTTGCAGGGGTAAAATTCGGATAATCACTTGTTTTAACCTCAATTACTCGATTTCCATCACTATCAACTATAAGCGTATTCCAGTTACTCATCCTGATAGCTTCAAAAGGATAGAAAAGTGGTAAACCAGTATTTGCGCTACATTCCCAGACTATCGTTCCACCACTTGTTCCTATTGGTTGAACCTCGATTATTCGGTGGTTATGCCGATCAGTGATAAAGATATTTCCACTAATCAACCTCTGGGCATCAGAAGGCCAATATAGTTGATTTGTCCCGGAGCCACTAATCCCTGTCCCATACTGCCAGACAATTGTTCCACCACTTGCCCCTGTCCTTTGCACCTCAATTATTCGGTGATTGCTCTCATCCGTGATAAGGTAATAATCAGTAGGTGTTCCCGGTCGCTTTTCTACCTCACGAGGGCTACTTAGGGAAATATTAGTGCCCCAACCACATTGCCAGACAACAGTTCCACTATTTGTGCCAATGGGTGTAACTTCAAGTACTCGAGAAAAATTCAAACTAGTAATAAGCACATTACCATTAGCTAATTTACGCACATCTACTGGTCGAAATTCCTCGCCTGGTCCTTTATACTCCCAGACAATACCCTTTGCTAGTGTAACCTCAATCACCCGGTAGTTCCCATAGTCAGCAATAAGTGTATTCCCATTAGTCAACCTAACCGCTTCGTGAGGCGCATTAAGTTGATTTGTGCCAGAGCCGGCAGTTACTGTCCCATACTGCCAGACAATATTATGCTCGGGGTCAACCTCAATTACCCGATGATTATTCGCGTCACTAATGAGAATATTAGTCGTAGCCGTAGCATTAGCCAGATAAGGCGTAGCCAAAATCAGCCCGCAGGCTAAAGTCGCAATTCCCAGTAGCCGATTCATTTGTTTTTTCATTTTTTTTATCTCCTTTTGATTTAGATTTGTAGGGACAACCTTTATGGTTGTCCGTGCCTGGACAATCACGCCAGCTTTGGACAGGGACAAGCCCTGTCCCTACATTAAGAAATCAAGAAACATTTGATATAGCGTATCACCTCTTTTTGTTTTGGAGTGCGAGAGCTTGCTCTCGCTTTTCCTTAAACACTGACAAGTCACTTGCTCCCAGAAAAGCGGTAGCAAGCTACCGCACTCCATAAAAATTTATCTGCCTCACCTAAAGCAGGTTGAATAGAATTTAAAGGGTTAAAGAAAATACCCTAACCCTTATTTATTCATCATTTTCCCTCAAAAATCCTATTGGTTTTGTTTTCTTAACGGGAGGTTCCAATAAAGCCTTCATAGCGTCAAAGACTATTTTGAATTGCTCATCATATTTTCTTTCCATATCTTCTATTTTTTTTCTCAAATCCTCATTTGAAGCTAACATTTTCCTGAGATTAGTAAATGTTCTCATAATCTGGATGTTAACCAGGATAGCTCTTTCGCTATTAAGCACAGAAGAAAGCATGGCTACTCCCTGTTCTGTAAAAGCATAGGGCAATTGAGGGGAATACTTCAAAGGTTTAAGGTGGTCGCAAATTGCGACCACCTCATTTTTCTCTTCTTTCGTCAGTTGAACCATAAAGTCTTCTGGAAACCGTTTTATGTTTCTTTTTACCTGTTCATTGAAGCCTCTTGGTAGGCACCTCATAAAGTTCTGCAATATCTCTATCCAACATTACTTTTTGTCCTCTTATCAATAATATTTTACTTTCTATCCTTTCTACCGGTATTAATTGGTTCAATTTATCCTCCATATTTATTCCACCATCCTGACTGTCATCTCAGGTTTAATACCTGAATTTTTAGTAATGAGGGCAATTGAAAAGTCTTTATTTACCTCTATGAGCTTAGATTCACCAACAATTGTATCTGAATGATTTTTCTTATGAACGGCAAGTATCGTCCCTGCCTTTATGTTACTTTCTAATCCACAATCAATGTAAAGTTTATTTTCTTCTACCCTGGTTATTTTCGCCTCCCATTTGTATTTATCCATCTCCTCAAGGACAAGTCCGATTATTCTTTTTATTACCTTATTATTTGAAAGGCAAAGAGCCGAAGAGTCCCAATCCGGATTAAGTTTTTCACTATCTAAACCGGCTAATTTTTCTCCGTTTAATTTTGTCTCCGCTTTAGCCCGAAAGGATTTAATTATCTCGCCGGTATTTGGGTTACATAAATTTATTTCCACCACAATCCAGGCATTAGTTACCTTTGGTCCTCTAAAACGGGCAGGCAGTGCACAGTCATACCATTTAATTGCAGTCACTTCGCCACATTTCAGAATTTTACCTTTTATGAGTAATTGTGCCCCTTCTTTTGTATCTTTCACCACAAATCGGTTGGTGTGAAATAAGGCGAATTTAAGTTGAGCGGTAAATATTTTACCACTTTGCGGATGGGCAGATTTCAAATTAACATCAAAGTCTGCTATCATTAGCTTCTTTTTATGGCCATAATACTCTTCCCCCTGGACTACAGCCGGGGTTATGAATAAAATGCCAAGTAATATTATCTGAGAAAGATATTTGCTCACTTCTTGTTTTACTCCTTGTTACTATTTAGGCTATTAGGCTGTAGGCTATTAGGCTGTAGGAAGAAGACTGTTTTACCCTACAGCCTAACAGCCTAATAGCCTACAGCCTTACCTGTTTCATCGCACAATATTTACCACACATCGTGCAACCTTCTGAAAATAACGGTGGGGTTTGTTTTAGATATTCTTTTGCCTTTTGTGGGTCAATAGCTAATTCAATTTGTGCCTGCCAGTCTAATGCCTTTCGTGCCTTAGCCATTTTGATATCCCAGTCTAACGCACCGGGTATCCCTTTAGCTATATCTGCGGCATGAGCCGCTATTCTTGAGGTAATCACCCCTTCCCGGACATCCTCAACCGTTGGTAGTCTAAGATGCTCAGAGGGGGTAACATAACACAGGAAATCAGCTCCGGCAGCTCCGGCAATAGCCCCACCAATTGCCCCGGTAATATGGTCGTAACCTGGTGCTACATCAGTTACTAAAGGTCCTAACACATAAAATGGCGCCTCGTAACAAAGATTTTTTTCTAATAACACATTTGCCGTAATCTGATTTAGCGGGACATGTCCGGGACCTTCTATCATTACCTGAACATTTTTTTCAAATGCCCGTTTAGTTAGTTCGCCTAAGATAATTAATTCCTGTATTTGTGGACGGTCAGTGGCATCTTTTAAACACCCGGGTCGCAATCCATCCCCCAGACTTAAGACAACATCATATTCATAAGCAATATCTAAGATAGCATCAAAGTGAAGATAAAGTGGATTTTCTTGGTTGTGAACGAGCATCCACTCGATTAAAAAGGACCCACCCCGACTGACTACGCCTATAATTCGCTCCTGGTTTTTTAGTCTTTCAATAATAGTTTGAGTTACGCCGGCATGGATAGTCATAAAGTCAACCCCATCCTTTGCCTGCTCTTCAATAACCTTGAGAATGGATTCAGCCGTCATTTCCATTATCGAGCCTTTGGTATTGGCGGCTTCAATAGCCGCTTGATAAATGGGAACAGTCCCCAGAGGCACCTCTAACTCCTTAAGGATTTGTCGTCTTATCGCAGTTATATCACCCCCAATAGATAGGTCCATCACCGCATCTGCTCCTGCCTCTACGGCACATTTAACCTTATGAAGTTCTTCCTGGGGATTGATAATGCTTGGTGATGTGCCGACATTGGCATTGACTTTAGTTCGCAGCCCTTTGCCAATACCACATAGTGTGATGAGGTTCGTATGATTAGGATTGTGTGGGATAACGATAGTTCCGTTTGCAAGTCCCTGGCGAATGTACGCAGGCTCCACATTCTCAATTTCGGCTATTTTCCGCATCTCCTCAGTAATATCATTTGCCTTAGCCTTTGACTTAAGCGTCACTTACTTATTCTCCTGTTTTAATACCTTTAAGAAGGCAGATACTACCTCCGGGTCAAACTGAATTCCGGAACCATTTTTTAATTCTTTGGCGGTTTCTTCCTTAGTTAGTGCCTTTCGATATGGCCTATCCTGGGTCATAGCACCATAGGCATCTACTATCCCGATAATAAGTGCCTCTCTGGGTATTTCATCCTTGTTCAAACCATCAGGATAACCTTTGCTATCTAATTTTTCATGGTGATGGCGAATAGCACAAATTACCTCTTTGGGGAAGGCGATTGATTTTAAGATTTCCGTTGAGATAAGCGGATGTGTTTTAATCATCTCAAACTCCTCATCGGTTAATCCACCCGGTTTAAGTAGAATTTCCTCCGGAATACCAATTTTACCCACATCATGCAGTAGTGTAGCAACTTTTATATTCTCTGCGGCTGATTCCGACATACCTAATTCCCTGGCAATTTCGTAGGCATATCTTGCCTTTTCCTCAGAATGACCGCCAATATAGGCATCTCTCAGGTCTATGGATTGACTTAAATCTTTAGTTGCCTCTAATAATCCTTTTCTTACCGCTTCAAATAACCCCGCATTTTCAATAGCGATAGAAGCCTGGTCGGCAAATGTAGAAAGCAGCTCTATTTCTTGCGTGGAGTATTGATATGGTTTAATTGATAAAACAGATATCGTCCCAATCACCCTTTCCCGAATGGTTAAAGGTATGGTTAATAATGATGTAATCTTCTCTTCCGCAAATTGAGGTTGTTCTTTTTTCACATCAGGGCAAACAATAGGTTTGCTTTCCCTGACTGATTGGAGAGCAAATCCCTCTTCGAGCTGTAATTCCTTTGCATTTAAGCCAATTGAAGCATGCCGGACCAATTTATTCTCTTTTTTATCCACAAGTCTAAGTGCACATTGTTTTGTATTCATCACCTCAGCTACTGCATCGACAAGTAAACTTAAAATCCGCTCAATGCCCAAAGTAGAAAGGATGGTTTTCCCTATTTTAGAAAAGGCTGTTAATTCAGATGCCTTGTGTTCAAGTGCCTGATATAATTGAGCCTCTTCGATGACAATCGTAGATTGAAGTGCTAATGTAGAGAACATATTCAAATCATCCTCGGTAAAATCCTTTCCTTTACTGCGATTAACATTAAATACACCCACCACTTCATTTTTAAGCACTAATGGTATAGATATAGCGGACTTCAATCCTTCTTTATGTAACAGTCTGATAAAATGAGGGTCATCGATATTGTGAGTTAGCCGTAATGGTTTATTCTCTTTTGCCACATAGCCGGCAATCTCTTTACCCATTTTAATCCGTTTGCCTTTAATCGCCTCTCTGGTCATCCCATAACCGGCTTGAACATACAACTCATCTTTCTCTTTATCTATAAACATAATCGAGCCTGAATCCCCCTCTAAAACCGTAATCGTCGTATAAAGGATTAAATCTAATATCCTATCTAAATCCAGGGTAGAGGTAATCGCCTTACCGATATGGCTTATAGTGGACAATTCTGCTACTTTATGTGTAAGTTCATGTTCCTGAGTGCATAATGAAGAGATGGTTTTGGCAATTGAATGAAGTAACTCACCGGCGGCATAGATTCTATTTTCCGGGAATTTCTTAATGTCTGAGGCAGCTTTCATTAATTCATCCGGGTCAATGCCAAGTGATTCGGATATGATTTTAATCCTTTTATGGTCAACTGGGGTAAATATCTGTGTTCCGACTATCTCTATAAAACCCATAGGGGTATTTTCAACAATGATTGGTGCCACAAAATGGGCTAATCCGGCAAAGCAATAATATGCCTTTGGTCTGTTATCCCGCAAACTATCATTATCAATTCGGACACTGAATTGCCTGCATCTGTTTTTACCTTCAGGACAACCTTGAATTAAACTACAGAATTTATTTAATCCAACGGATTTAGTTATCGGATTGCCGTTGAGGTCTAATATGGAGATTGACATGCCTATAGCCTCGGTGAAATTATCCTGAATCCTTTGCAGAATATTCTGGTCAATATAATCTATCAGGGTTAAACCAGGGGTTAAAAACTTACTTATCTCTCTTCGTTCTTTAAGTAAATCTAAAGCCTTTGTTTCTTTTGGAAGTGTAAAATAAAATCTACTACCTTTGTCAGGCTCGCCTTCTGCCCAGATTTCACCACCATGTGCCTCTATTACCCCTTTAGCTAAGGCTAATCCTAATCCCTGACCTTCATAAATAGGTGCTGTCTTAAAGAATTCATCAAATATACGCTCGTAATCATCTTTGGGTAATCCCTTCCCTGTATTCATCACACCAATTTGAAGACAATCATCCCATTCCTTTGCTTGGATAGTTACCTTTCCTTGCTCTGGAGTGAATTTAATTGCATTGTCTATTAAATTTGTTAATACTTGCCTGATTCTTTCTGCATCAGTAGGTATATCTGAGATATCCTTTGGTATATTATTTTCTAATGTGATATTTTTCTGTGATGCCGCAGGCATTAAAAATGTAATTATCTCCTCGACTAATACCGGAATATTAGTTAATCTTATCTCTAATTCCTGCCTCCCGGAGGTCATCATAGAGTGGTCTAATAGATTACAGACTAAACCATTAAGTTGCTCTATGGATTTATCAATGTTAAACAAGAATCTTTCCTGTTGAGGATTTGTCTCGCCAAAAGCCTTATCTAAAATAAGGTCAATAGCACCTTTTATCGTGGTCAATGGAGTCCGTAGTTGATGGGCGCAATTATAGACAAATTCAGATTTCCTTTGATTGGCTAAAATTAATTCTTTATTTTGCTTTGTTAACTGCTGGTTTTGCTGTTTTAAAAGATTAACTAAGTATAGATAAAAGACAGCAATATAAGCGGATAATGGTGCCCAAAGAATAAACATATACCCTGTCCTTTCCTGATAGGCTAAACAACTAATAAGTAAAATAATAAGCAGTAAAAGCACCATAACTACATCGGCTATTTTAACGATTTTTCCCGGCTCAATTGGTTTTTCCTTAATTCTTCTTTTCATATTTTTTTACCTCCTCCTTTTAGTTAAAGAAAGGTTGAGGTTAAGGTTAAGGTTGAAGTGTTTTGCTTAACCTCAACCTTAACCTCAACCTTTCTCTCTACTTCCTACATTCAGCGACTAATTCATTAATCAACTCAATGATTTTATTAGTATTGTTTTTGGCAATGGTCAATATTTGCCTTCTATCCTCTGCCGGGAATGAATCATCTAATAATAAAAGGTCTATTGAGCCTTTTACAGCGGTTAGAGCACCTTTTATTTGATGAGAGAGAATTGATATTGGGTCTTCGTAAATTTCTTTCATTTTTTCTTTCCCTTAATATAGAGCAGAAGAGCGGAAGAGCAGAAGAGCAGAAGGTAGGAGGATAAGTTATGATTACTTTCCCTTCTGCTCTACCAACTTCTGCTCTACCAACTATATAATATACTGGTGGAGAGGGGAGGATTCGAACCTCCGTAGCCTTGCGACAACAGATTTACAGTCTGCCCCCTTTGTCCACTCGGGTACCCCTCCACAAATGGTAAATGGTGAATGGTAAATGGTAACTGGTTAAATTGGTAAATGGTTACCAATTACCATTCACCAATCACCATTTACCATTTACTATTTGTGGAGCTGGCGATGGGACTTGAACCCGCAACCTGCTGATTACAAATCAGCTGCTCTGCCATTGAGCTACGCCAGCATTTTTTAAAGATTTTAAAATAGGACTTATTGGACTTATAAGACCTATAAAACTTATTATAAATTATTTTCAATCAAATGTCAACATTTTTCTTCTAGGATGTAACAGCCAAATGAAAATGTCCTGTTTTGACTAAATGAAAATGTCCTATTCAATGATATAATATCTTTCCAAGAAGGAGGGATATTATGGAAGAAAAGGACATTAAGATGAGCAGAAAAGAATGGAAGAGATTAAGGGTAATAGAAGAGGTGATTGAGAAGCGG
>JBDRHR010000109.1:0-2410 GCA_043816605.1 Nitrospirota bacterium | reverse complement strand
CTGTATGGAAGTTGGGATTAGGAAGTTAGTGTGAAACGGAGGAAACACCAATTTCATAACCCCTAAACTAAACTGGTATCATAACCTTAACCCCTTTACCTTTTTAGCTGCATGGTTATACCACTTCACTGAAAGTTTACCTTCTTCCAATCTTCTTCCTTCTTCCATGAGAGGAATACTCACCCCTACCCCTCCCAAGAGGGGATTTAAATGAAATCCTAAAGGATTAATTCCAGGAAATGAGGATTAATTCCAGAACAGTTGCCCTGCCTGATTTATCCTGTTTATCCTGTTATCCTGTCTAAATAAAGGTTTCGTAAAACTGTCCCTTTTCCCTGCTCATTAATCTCCTCATCCTTTCCTGTCCAGAACCCCAGCCGCAACCCAGACCGTATCCCCATTATTTGCCGTATTTATTGCTTGATTTTATTTAACATAATTCTTCTCTAACACAAAAGAGAAAATGTAGCCCATCAACAACTTTGATTTCTTGATAATTTCCGGAAAAAAAATCAAAATGGGAATCGTAAGTAACTATGTGGGTTGCTTTTCCCTCAATAGCACAGGCAACAATTACATCATCATCTGAATCATCAACTATTACTCTTTTAATCTTTTGAGTCGCAATCTCTATACATTCTCCCAAAAGTCTTAAATCAGCTATCAACGCTATAACATAACGAATATCAATCCCTTTTTCAACAAACTTTCTTGTTATCTCATGGAGTAATTCTTTTGAATAAAGGACTACAAATTCATCTTTTCTCCATCTCCTGAGTAATTCAGCAGTTGGACTCTGTGGATTTTTGGTGAGATAGGCAGATACATAAATGCTGGTATCAAGAACTACTCGTAGCCTTTTAGTCTCCAATAGTTGCCTCTCTCTCATCCTTGATGGCTATTCCTTTGGCTATAGCCTCAGCTCTGCATTCTTCCATCAATCGGTTACCTGCATGGGCAATCATCTCCCTTGACCATGTTTTCTTTATAGCACTTATTTCATTAGCCTTTTTCAATAGAGCATTGATATCTTCTGTTTGACTAATCTTTTCTATTTCATTAACTCTCTTAATAGCTTCCTTTAGCTCATCTTCAATATGAATAAGCCTTTCTTTTAATGGTTCTAATGTAGCAAACTGCAGAGACATCTTCACTTACCTCCTCAATTATTATCTTTCTAAGAGTATTTGTAGGGGAAGGTTTATAAAACTCCTTGTTATTAAAGGACTTACAAACTAATTATCCCCTCTTACTACTTTTACCTTGATGCTGAGGCATCTGGCGTCCTGACAGACAGATAAGTTGTGTAAGAAATCCTTCATTTCCTACCGGCTTAGCCGCATTTTTGAAAACTTCTTCTTCTGCCTTTTCTACCGCTTGACTTACCCATTCCTGATACCGTCTCAAACATTTTACCATAAAATAACTTTCTTGTCAATATTTTTATTCTAACCTCTTTGATTTAAATAAGTTATATAAAGCGTCCCCAATCTTCTTCTACTCCCTGTTTTGGTCTCCTTCTTAAGTTAACTCCGTCCCCTATTCCCACCCGCTGGTTAGCTCAGCCTTGACTGCCAGTACCATGGTTTTCTGTGCATATGAGCAATTGCCCAAATAACGATTCTATCTTTATCTGATGTAAAGAGAATTTTATATGGAAATTTTGGGACATATGCCTTATAAATATTATCCGTTTCTCTCAAAAACCAATTTGGATTTTCTTTAATCTTTTTAAGCTGATCAATTACTGACTTTTTGAATCGTTTCCCAAGCCCTTTTGATTGGATTTCATACCATTCAATTGCTTCGTCAAATTCTTTAACTGCCAATTCATGTATATTAATCTTCATTGTATATGCTTCCAAAATCCAATAGTTTTGATTTGCCTTCATTTATTGCTTTTATGCGATTATTGACTTCTGCAATCCATGATTGGCGTATTTCTCCTTCTTCGTAATCAATACTTGCAAGAATTAACTCGGCAAATGCAACCCGTTCATTAGCTGGCATTTCAAATGTTTTTTCTAAAAGAACATTATCCATAGGTGCCTCCTTTGATGATAGGAAATTTGATTTTTGAGGGTTGATGGGGAAGATGACTTGAAGTATCCTCCCAGTGATGGACACATCCTTTTTTACCCCCCTTTTACCCAAAAAGAAGTATTTCATCCCTCTAATCTCCTGTCCAGGAAATATTATACTTGAACAATTACTTTTTGTCAAATAAAAAATTACATGGATGGGATTTGTAGGGGGGATTTGTAGGATTTGTAGGGGACGGTTTATAAAACTCCTTGTTATTAAAGGACTTATAAACTAATTATCCCCTCTTACTACTTTTACCTTGATGCTGAGGCATCTGGCGTCCTGACAGACAGATAAGTCGTGTAAGAAATCCTTCACTTCCTAC
>JBDRHR010000108.1:0-15998 GCA_043816605.1 Nitrospirota bacterium | reverse complement strand
GCCGTAATAAAGTATTGCAAATAAGAGAAAACCCAAAAGAATTACCCTTTTCTTTCCAAACTTGTCTGCTACAATGCCGGCAGGAATGGCTGACAGAGAATAAATGAGGTTGAATAAAAGATAAACTATGGGAATCATGACAATGGGAATCCCTATCTGCTGTGCCCTCAGTATCAGGAATACATCGCTTGAATTGCCTATGGCGAATATACCGGCAATGAATACAAAGAATTTAAATTTCCAGTCAAAATGTTTCAGTGTTAGTTTTGACCTTTCTGAGGGTGTTACCGGGGCTTTTTCTTTTTCAGTGATAAAAAAGATGATCAAGAGTACCGCAACAATACCCGGTATTATGGAGAGCCAAAAGACCTTTCTATAATCATTTGAGAATATCCCCAGTAATAAAAAAGCAATCGCCGGGCCGATAACCGCTCCCATCGTATCCAATGAACGGTGAAAACTGAATGCCCTTGCAAAATGAGTGGTTTTCGAAGATTCAGCAATAAGAGCATCCCGTGGTGCAGTGCGAATACCTTTGCCGAACCTGTCCATAAAGCGGAATCCCATGACATGATGCCATGTTGTGGCAAGGGCGACAATAGGTCTGCTTACAGTAGAGATTCCGTATCCTGCAACCATAAGCCATTTGCGGTTACCTATCCTGTCTGAAAACCAGCCGGAGAAAACCTTGAGCAGGCTTGCAGTGGATTCTGCAGTGCCTTCTATCAGGCCGATAATAGATTTGTTGATACCGAGGACATTTGCCAGGAAGAGCGGGACAAGTGGATAGATCATCTCTGAACCGATGTCCATGAAAAAACTTACCAGTCCGCTGACAAACACATTGCGGCCAAAGCCAAAGAACTTTTTATTCTCTTGCATTAATTTCTCTCCCCACGTAACCATTCAGGCTATATTTTAAGATGTGTTAGACTTCTGCAAAATTGACTACTGCATCATTTCATTTGAATTTATCGGTGAGACGAAGAACACACCCCTAAATTCCCTCTTGAGAGGTAAAGACACACCCCTAACCCCTCTTAATAGAGGGGAATAGGATTAGGGAAACGCTGGAGTGTAAAATTTTCCTCTAAAATTCCCCTCTAATAAGAGGGGGTAGGGGGTGTGTTTCCACTCCAAAACCTATTTTGCAGAAGTCTATAAGATGTGTAAGAAAGGAGAAAGGGGGAAGATGGGGAAATGGAGAAAAATGATAATTAGCCACGAATGCACACGAATTAAGACTAATATTTTTATTTGTGCTTATTCGTTCCATTAGTGTTTATTCGTGGTTACATTTTCTCCAATTCTCCCTTTTCCCTATTTCTCTTTATCTTATACTATCTGGACGTTTACCCTCCTACAAGTCATGCCCGCAATATGAAAGGTTGAAGCTTTTGTTGAACAAAGGAAAGTCTGAGATTTGCTCATCTCTCATAGCCATTGCCAATCCCATCCAATTATGAAATGAAGGGTCAACCACCTTATAATGGGAAAAGTTGCCCTCATTGTCTGTCATAGCTACATGGCAAATCTCACCACGCCAGCCCTCAACAAGGCTTACTACAAATCCATTTTTAGTCAAGGCATCAGGTATAATCCGGGTTTGTCCTTCCGGCAATGCCTCTAACTGCTCCTGAATAAAGGTAACAGACCTTTGAATCTCCAGCCAGCGAACATAAGCCCGGGCAAAGACATCCCCGGTATCCCATTTTGAAACCGGAACCTGGGAATAACAAAATATACCAAAAGGGAATTCGTGTCGGACATCTCGCACAATGCCACAAGCCCTTGCCACCGGACCTACCAACCCAAGGCTTTCAGCCATACCTTGAGTTATTTTCCCTGTCCCCTCAAACTGCGATAGGACAGAGGAGGTATCCCAGAGGAGATTCACGGCTGAAGTAACATCCCTGAGCCCTATTTCCAGCCGCCTCTGTATCTCTTCTATCTGGTCATCATTCATATCAAATGCCACACCACCTGGTCTTACCATCCCTCTACCAAAACGATTTCCGCAAATAAGTGCTGTCATATTAAGGAAATCACCGCGAAGCCGTCCACAATAAGATGCCGTCGGCAAAAATCCCACATCACCTGCCAATGCCCCTAAATCCCCGACATGATTGGCGATACGCTCAAGTTCCAATGCTATTGCCCGCAAAACCTCTGCCCGCGGCGGCACCTGACAATCTGCCAATGCTTCATAAGTCTGACAATACGCCAGGGTGTGTCCTATCGTAGTATCTCCGGCAATAGTTTCTATGTAATGAATGGTGCGTTTATTGGGACCACCAATAAGTGCCTTTTCAATCCCACGATGCTGATAACCGAGCGAAATCTCCAGATGTAAAACCTCTTCCCCATAACACTGAAATCGAAAATGCCCGGGCTCAATAATCCCTGCATGCACAGGACCTACAGCTACCTCATGAATCTCCTCCCCTTGAACCTGAAAGAATTCATATTTGTCTGGCTGGCGAATGGGCTTTAACCACGGGTGTCCCTCCGGTGTTATTCCATATTGCTCAAAAATCTCCCGCTCAAACTGGTGTGCCTGAGGGCAATCAAGGGTCAGAGATGGATAACTTCCTTTAACATCTGTGGTGAGGCACGAAAACTCACCTGTGTTCTCTTTGCTGAGCACCGCAAATAAACGAGTAATCCCATCTTGCATCGGCTTTCCAAAAAGGCAGAGAAGTCTTGCACCATCACAAATTTTACCCCTGAACTCAGTATAGCTGAGATGGGAAATATCATTAAGACGAATAGGTTCACCGTTACGGATAAACATTAAAATCCTCCGTGATAATAAGTTATAAAGTTATAAAGTAGAAAGTTATAAAGTAGAAAGTTGAGAGAAATATTTCTTTCACTTCTTATTTCTTACTTTTAACTTTATAACTTTTAACTTTATAACTTCATCCTCCTCCCAGCGTTCTGGCAATATTATGGAGCAAAGAGCTTAAAACTGGTGGAATATAAACACCGCCGATGATAATAAAAATAATTAAGACAATGGGCGGTAGAAGGCACAAAAAGTTTTCAGTTTTCTCCTCCATTCCTTCCGGTGCATCCCCTTGAGCCATACCAAGAAATGGCTTAGACATCCCTATAAAAATAATAACCAATAAGACAAGAAATATCACAGATACAGCTATCATTCCTCCATCCAATGCTGCCTTAAGGATGGTAAACTCACTCAAAAAAATGCTGAAGGGTGGAAACCCGACAATGGCAAAAAATCCCGCCATCCACAGCATCCCGGAGACAGGCAATACCCTTAAAATACCACACACCCTGTCACAGGATTTTGTCTTGTAAGCCCTCAAGATATTACCTGAAAGCAAGAAAAGCATGGCTTTGGTGAGTGAATGATTAAGGATATGGAGCATTGACCCAAAGATAGCTGCCCCGCCAATACCCATTCCGAGAATTAAAATACCCATATGTTCTACACTCGAATACGCCAGCATCCGTTTATAATCTTTCTGCCCTAAGATAAACACCGTTGCCACAGCCATAGATAACAAACCAAAAACCAAAAACAACTCCTGACAAAATGCCCCATTCCCGGAGGCAATACAGACCTGCCATACCCTGAGTATTGCCAAAAAAGAGCAGTTCAAAAGTGTCCCGGAAAGAAGGGCAGAAACCAGAGAGGGTGCTTCGCTATGGGCATCCGGTAGCCAGGTATGCAGAGGCGCCAACCCCATTTTTGTCCCATAACCCACCAGGAAAAAGATAAAGCTTGCTTTTAACCAGGGGGTTGAGATTTGAGCGGCATTTTCAATCATGGTTCGCATGTAAAGGGGTAAAACCTCTCCCCCTGCAACAACTAAGAAAAAATTACCCATCAGTGCCAGGGCAATACCAACCGAGCAGATTAAAAGATACTTCCAGTTTGCCTCCAAGGAACGATGATGACGGTGATAATAAATCAGCGGGGCACTGGCAAGGGTTGTCGCTTCTACGGCTACCCATTGAAGACCAAAATGCCCGCTTACACAAACCAGACTCATAGCAGATAAAAAGAGAAGCAAGCAACCCTTAAACCTTGCCTCCGGGGCATTAGTAAAGAATGCATCCTCCTCAAAATCCTTTATCTTATCTGTTGTCTCCTGTTTGAAATACCCAACGGCATAGATAGATATACAAAGAAATAGGACGCTTGTTATGCTCAGAAAAAAAAGACCGAGATTATCCAGAATCAACCACCCGCCATAAAAAGATGATGGCAAAAACCACCATAAATCAAGGGTAAGCCCGGTATGAATAATTGCGGTGAACACCAGAATAAACTTTCGCCAGCTACTCTGCTTCACAAAGAAGGAAATAATACCGGAAAGAGCTGGAATAATAATTAAACATAGAAGTAGCATAACTATTTCTCCTTAAAAGTTATAAAGTAGAAAGTTATAAAGTAGAAAGTTGAGAAAAATATTTCTTTCACTTCTTATTTCTTGCTCTTAACTTTTAACTTTATAACTTTTAACTTTATAACTTTATGTATCTCTCAAGCTCGAAAGATGTTGAGTATCAATATGGTCAAATTCCTCTGAGATATAAAACATGGTAATACCCATAACAAAAACGGCAACGAACACATCAAGCAAAACACCTATCTCTACCAGTAATGGCTCATGCTGGGTAAGGGATGTGCCAAAACAAAATATACCGTTTTCAAGCACCAGATACCCAAGCACCTGATTTATTGCCTTTCTTCGGCTTATGGTCAAAAAAAGCCCTGTCATGCTGGTAAAAATAGCCACCGTTACTAAAAGTTTAGAATTTGCAAGCAAAAGTCGTTCGCCTACCCAAAAAGATACAATTAGAATAAATACCCCAATAATTAATGACATGGTATAGCCTATAATCGGCTCAACCTTCTGGCGGATATTTACCCCTCTCATCGTTCGATAGAGCAACCAGGGGAAGCCCCACCCCTTGAGAATGATACTCCCCAGGCTAATAATTATAGTATGAATAGAAAAATGGCTGACTAAGACTAAAATCCCAAGAAGAACCCCCTGGACAGCCACAAGACGAATACAGGCATTGATTCTATTCAAACCTAAAAGGAAAAGGTTTGTTAATATAATAAGGATAAGCAAATTATCAATCATTTTTGTATCTCCTTAGGTTGTTTAGGCTTTTAGGCTTTTAGGCTGTAGGCAAGAACCTACAACCTTCCTAACCTACAGCCTAAAAGCCTACAGCCTTCCTCAACACTATAATCAAAGCAATAAGCGAAAATATCCCTGCCCCCATAAGTATTGATGGCACATTCAACAGTTTTAATCGTGCCATTCCTGACTCAATAACACCCACAACAACCGCTAACCCCAACATTCCTCCCAAAAATATCACGGTATCTACCCATAAATTCCCGGTGTGAACAGGCACAACAATCCCTACCAGCAATGCCCCCAGAACCCAAAACTTCAAGGCACTACCATAAAGGATGAAAGCAAGGTCAGGTCCGCTATGGTCAAGAACCATCACCTCATGAATCATGGTTAGCTCCAAATGTGTGTTCGGGTCATCAAACGGTATGCGGCTGTTTTCCACCAGAAATACTATCAGGATGGTGATACTTACCAGTGCAAGGCTGGCTCCATATTGTCCCCATGTTTCAAGGGTGATTTGCCCGAGCATTCCTGAAAGGGAGACGCAGCCTGATATCTTAGCCACAGTTATCAGGGCAGTGAAAAGAACGGGTTCAGCCAATAGCCCAAACCATGCCTCCCTGCTTGCACCCATGCCCTCAAAACTCGAACCAGTGTCTAATGCGGCTATGATAGTAAAGAATCGCATCAAGCCTAACAAATAAACAAAAAGGATAATATCGCCATCAAAACTCAACACCCCCGGAATAATATATGCGGCTATCATTACCGAAACCAAGCCAACAAGTGAGCCTGCCCGAAATACCCAGGTGGTTGTCCGGCTATATACCGCACCCTTTTTCAGGAGCTTCCAGAGGTCAAAGTAGAGCTGAAATACCGGCTGCCCTGTCCGTCCGGCAAAAAATGCCTTGGTCTTGTTAATTATACCAAATAAAAGCGGAGCCAATATTATTGATAAAATCGGATAAATTATGTTCATTAGATGACCTCATAATTTTAGGTATTTAGGCTGTAGGCTTTTAGGCTATAGGTAGGAGGCAAGAGGAAATTTTTCCTACCTTCCTACCTACAGCCTAATAGCCTTTCTCCCTTCAGCCTTCCTACCTCACCTTCCAAACAAGCAATATAATCAATGTCAGGGCAATATACAGGATATAGGCTTGAATATAGCCGTGCTGAATCCACTTAAATCTTGACAGCTCTTTCTGTATCATAATAAATACAGGTTTATAGACAGCCTCTGTCCAGATATTCGGGGTTTGGGTAGCAAGGGATGCCTCTTTCGGAAATATGCCCTGTGGCTTTTTCAACCTCTTTTTTGTTTGAAGAATGAAGCGAAATGCCTCAGTGATTGGTTGCACGAAGCCAGAAGCTGTATATTGCATCCTTGGTGTTGGTTGGGAATACCCACAATCCCAGGTCAGGCCTGTCTCAACCCTACGATTTTTGCGAAATGCTGCCAATAGACCAGTCAGACATGTCAAACATGTCAGACCAGTCAGATTTATAATAACGATTAACTGTAATATCCCGGCAAAGTTTATTACCTCTTTCTGTACAATCTCTGCCGGCAGGCTTGAAACCATAGAGATAAGCGGACACATTGACCGGACAATTGCCGGTGAAAAAATTGCTGCAAGAAAACACAAGATAGCAAGAATGACCATAGGGATACGCATGGACAGGGCTGGGTCATGACTATGGGATGTATGGATGCTTCGGGGCTCACCCAAAAAGACAATACCAAATGCCTTGGCAAAACATGCTGTAGCAAGCCCGCCGATTAAGGCAAGGCTTAGAATCACACAAATACCGGGAATTGCACCGAAGACAGGAAGGGTTATCCCTGCCTTGAATGCCCCAAGGTATATAAGAAATTCGCTTATAAACCCATTCAATGGCGGCAATCCTGAGATGGCGACGGCACCGATAAGAAAGGTAACCCCTGTCCATGGCATGCGTTTCATCAATCCGCCAAGGTGTTCAATATCCTTAGTGCCGGTAGCATGAATAACCGAGCCGGCACACAAAAAGAGCAAGGACTTAAACAAGGCATGATTGACCACATGAAGAAGTCCACCGGCAAACCCGAGGATGGTAAGATATGGTGAACCAATGCTCAATCCAATAAGCCCTAATCCGAGACCTATAGCAATAATACCAATATTTTCAATGCTATGATATGCAAGAAGGCGTTTTAAGTCATGTTGAGCAAGGGCAAGGAGCACACCCCATATTCCACTGATGAGCCCTATGCCAATCAACAGCCATCCCCACCAGAGTACCGGTGTCCCAAGCAAGGTAAGAATACGCAGGAGACCGTAAATCCCGGTTTTAATCATCACCCCGGACATCAATGCTGAAACATGGCTTGGTGCCGCGGGATGTGCCTCTGGAAGCCAGATATGAAACGGCACAAATCCTGCCTTTGTCCCAAAGCCGACAATTGCCAGCAAGAATAGAAGATCTGGTGAGACACCGCTCTTAAAGCAATCAAAATCAAGCACCCCGCCTTTTTGTCCAAGCAGGATGAAAAGGACTAAAAGGCAGGCTGTCCCGGCATGGGTGGCGACAAGATAAATCCATCCGGCATTGCGAACATCCTTCTTCTCATCCTCAAGGGTAACAAGGAAGAATGAGGAGAGGGACATTATCTCCCAGGCAATCAAAAACAGCACGCCATTCTTAGCCACCACCACCATAATCATGCCAGCAACAAGAAGATTGAAGAAAAACCAATGGCTGTAGGGACAGGGCTTGTCCCTGTCCTTGAGATATTTCCAGCCATAGACAGCGGTCAAAATGGAAATAATCAATATCGGAATAAGAAAAAATGAAGACAAACTGTCTAACCCGATATAAAACGAGGCGTAAGGCACATCCCACATCAGATGCAGGGATTGAGGCTTGCCGGTCAACAAAACCTCTATGGCAGGAATAAGCCCAATCAGTCCACCAAATACTGTTCCAAGAACACCCGAAGCCGTAGCAATTTTTGCTGAACGAGATACGAGCGAGATAAATCCTGCCGCAAGAAAGATAGCAAGAGAAAGAATCAATAAATTCACTCCACTCCCTCCTGTTTTATCCCAGGCTCAATCTGCCGAGCAGCATTCAGAATGTCTTCTTTTTTAGCATGGCTAAGGATGAGGGCTTTGAATCCCGGGTCATTTAAGGCAAAGGCAATCCGGGAAAGTAAATGCAAGTGGACACGAACCGTAGGACTGATAAGGACAAACAAGGTATGAACCGGTTGCCCATCCAATGCCCCGAAATCAATAGGCTTCTCCAGAAAGCAAAGGGTAATGGTTGGAGCTAAGACATCTGAGATAATTGGGTTTCGAGGATGCGGGATAGCAATACCATTGCCTACGCCGGTAGAACCAAGTGATTCTCTGGCTAAGAGAAGGGTGAACAAAAATTCTCGGTCTATCTCCTCAGGTAATGGTAATAAGGGAACAACAGATTGCAGGACAGAGCATTGGTCAGTTCCTTTAACATGATAAAAAATACCACCTGATTCTAAGGTAGTGGCAAGATTAGGCAAACAAGTGGGGGTTAGTTGCGGCTTCTGAAATATCTCCGGTGAGAATTTAATCCCTTTGGCAATTGCCCATTCTATCAAGTCAGATCGATTGAATCGATACTGTCCTTGAACATAAGTAATTGGAATCTCTTTTCGTTTAATCCAGCGATAAACCTTATTCTTTGAAACACCAAATAAATTCGCTACATCCGAAACATCTGAATCCATTTTTTTATTAAAATTCCTCCCTATATAAAAGCAAAAAAATTATACCACGAAAAATATAGATTGTCAAGGAAAATTTTGCCGATGTCGTAATGGGTCAGAAGGTGTGAAAAAATCGATTTTTTAACGATATTTAAAAAATTTCTGCCTGCAAATACTTAACTTACAAACTTTATTTTATCCGAATTTCAATTTTTTCACACCTTCTGAGGGATTACAAAATATTTACATCCGTTGCGGGGCAGTTAACCCTAATAAAGTAAGGGTATTGCGGATGACTATCCTCACCACATTAACCAAGACAAGACGAGATTGAGTTAATTCTTTATTGGCGGAAATCACCCGATGGTGTTGGTAATAATTATGAAAAATACCGGCTAATTCTATCAGGTAAGCAGTTAAACCATGCGGCTCATAACACTTAGCACAGTTAATTATCTCTTGCGGTAAAGAGGCTAATTTGAAAATCAAGGTTAATTCCTCATCAAGTTTTAATAAATTCAGGTCTGCTGAACTTGTTTCGTTTGCCTTAGAAAGGATACTACATGCCCGGGCATGAACATATTGGATGTAATAGACAGGATTTTCTTTAGAAGATTGTTTAGCTAAAGTCAGGTCAAATTCTAAGTGGCTATTTAACTTCCGCATGACAAAAAAGAATCGGGCAACATCCTTACCTACCTCTTTGATTAACTCGGATAAGGTAACAAATTCACCTGCCCTTGTGGACATAGATACCGGCTGATTATCCCGCACCAGACCAACCAATTGACAGAGCAAAAATACCAGATTATTCGCCGGATACCCCAGGGCACTCATCGCCGACTCTAATCGTTTGACATAACCGTGATGGTCTGTTCCCCAGGCGTTAATCAAGACATCATATCCCCGGTCATATTTACTTTTATGATAAGCAATATCCCCTGCAAAGTAGGTATGTTCTCCATTCTGGCGAATTAAAACACGGTCTTTTTCATCACCCAAAGAGGTTGACCTAAACCAGAGTGCCCCTTCCGACTCATAAGTGAACCCTGATTTTTTCAGGGAGTTAATTGCCTCGTCCACCTGATTCGAGTCGTATAATTCTTTCTCAGAAAACCAACTATCATAATGAACACCAAAATCTGTTAATGTTTTTCTAATGTCCTCCAGAATTTTATCCTGGGCAAATTTAGTAAAAAACTCAACCTCCTTTGAGAGAAGCACATCCTTATCCTGACAGGTATCATTTTCTTGCTCAAAAAGTGTTTTAGCTATCTCTACTAAGTATTCCCCTTTGTAACCGTTATCAGGAAGTTGGACATTCTGTCCTAACAATTGCAGGTAGCGAACTTTTAGAGACTCGCCCAAGGTTTTCATTTGGGTGCCAACATCGTTGATATAATATTCCCTGGTAACTTCATATCCGCAAAAGGCTAAAATATTCGCCAGTATATCTCCATAATCCGCACCACGACCATGTCCTACATGAAGAGGACCGGTAGGATTAGCACTGACAAAGTCAATTAAAACCCTCTTCCCCTGACCAAGATTTGATGAACCATAAGACTCATCCGCATCTTCAATTTCCTTTAATACCTGATATAGCCTTTCTTTTAAGACCCAAAAATTAATAAACCCTGCACCCGCAATTTCTACCTTTGAAATTAATTCCTCCTTTTTTTCCATAGACTCAATTATTATTTGAGCTGCAGAGTATGGAGAGGTCTTAATTTTTTTGGCGATTAGAAAGGCAATATTAGTCGATAAATTACCATATTCAGGTCTTTTAGGATAGTCAAGCTGAATATCTAATAACCCTACTTCTGGAATCTTACCACTTGTTGTGGCTGAAATCACAGCATTTTTTAACATACTTATTATTTCTTCATTTATACTCAATTGACAACCCCCTACCCCCCTTTATTAAAGGGAATGCTTTTCTCCCAAAACATTATGTATGGTAACATGTTCATCTGAATTTGTCAAGGTAAATTAATCTAAGTGTGTAATCGGTCAGTCTTTGGGGGAAATTTGTTCGTAGTAACCCGCTTTAGCGGGTAGATTTAAGGCAAATAACCGCATAAATGCGGTTACTACAAACTCTATCCCCCCCGAAGACTGACCCATTACCTAAGTGTTACACCAATTTAGAAATAGGACATTTCTAAATTGGTGTAACACCCGAAATTTTTTTCCTTGCCAAATTTTAATCTTTATGGTAATATATAAGCCATGGGTAAAATAATATCTTTTTTCATACCTTTATTTATATTATTTTCAGGAGTAGCGGCGGTGGCGGAGCCTTTAAAGATAATTTGTGTCCCCTGGTATAATTCGTCTAATGCTCATCAGACTTGGAGCGGGAAAGAGATTATCCTTAAAGGGACATGCAAAGGTGGAACCGGGACTTTAAAATACGAGTGGGATTTTGGAGATGGTAAGCAGGCTGTTACCGGGACAGTAATTAATCCCTACGCAATTTCTGCCACACACATATATAATACAGGAACTGAAAATACTATATTCATCGCTAACCTGATAGTAACTGATGGACAGAATAATAGGGCAACAGATACTTATCGAGTGAAAATAAGAGAGGCGGAAAATCGGGAAGTAGAAAAAGATGTCGCTGTTGATAATGCCCTGTGGTATCTTCATACTCAGCAGACACGACTAATAAAGAATGGCACAGAGTGTGGATATTGGCAATCAGGTAGTTATTATGTATCCCCTACCTCTGCCGCCATCGAGGCTTATGGAAATACAGGTAGATTGTCAGGTGGTAATAGGGAGGAGGACCCGTATATAGAAACAGTAGAAAGGGGATTTAATGACCTCTGGACACGATGTAAGGCAATCACCATTGGGACACAAACCGCCGGCAACCCGGATACAAATGGTAATGGAATAGGGATTGGTCTTAGTAGTGGGGAACAAACTTATGAGATAGGTCAAATGATGCTGGCTATAGTTGGCAGTCGTCAACCGGAGCGAATAACTATTACAGGTCCAGGAAATGTAATAAATCGGACATACCGTGATATACTTCAGGATATGGTGGATTATTGTGCCTTTGCACAAAGTGACGCGGGGACTAAAACTGATGGAAGAGGCGGATGGCAATATGAGGCTTATGACAATAAAAATGGAAGTAGTGATAATTCTGCTACTCAATGGCCAGTAATAGGCTTAGCGGCGGCACAAACTGAACCCTGGAATATCTTTGCACCAAAATTTGTTAAAGATGAATTAGACATCTGGCTAAATTATAGTCAGGATACGGATGGAGGATTTGGCTATACTGCACCCGGTAGTTGGAAAAATTGTGCCAAGACAGGTGCAGGAATATGTGATTTAGCCTATCTTGGTTATGAAAGTAGTACCCCCAGGGTTACCCGTGCCAGGGATTTTTTGGTTACTCAATGGAATAACACTTCTTATAGTAATGAACATTTTGGTAATTTATATGGTATGTATTCAATTATGAAAGCGGCTCGACTTTCATATCTCCCTATAACAGAATTTGGTACGCATACCTGGTACAC
Organism: Nitrospirota bacterium; assembly: GCA_043816605.1. Classification (GTDB taxonomy): domain Bacteria; phylum UBA9089; class CG2-30-40-21; order CG2-30-40-21; family SBAY01; genus JBDRHR01. The sequence goes on along the minus strand of JBDRHR010000108.1, from coordinate 3,591 downwards.
AGAATATAGTGATTACCTCTTATCACATCAATCTTCTGATGGACATTGGGAACAAGTAGGGTATCTAAAAGATAATATATCCCCATCATTAGCTACCTCATGGGGAATACTTATCTTGATTCAATCCTTATTCAGTGCCCCACCAATAGCCGTGGCAGAGGTTTTTTATCCACAAATTCCTATAGTAGGTGCACCTGTAATCTTCGTTGGCACCAGGTCATACCACCTTGACCCTAAAGGAAAGATAGTCAAGTTTGAGTGGGATTTTGAAAATAATGACTCTATTGATGACTCAGGCTCTATCACTACCCACACATATTCCCAGCCAGGGATTTATTCTGTCCTCTTAAGGGTAACCGATAGTAATTCTTCGACGGGTGAGGATATAATTAAAATCAAGGCAGTAGTAGCACCTGCAACGGTAACTATCTCACCTGGCTCTGTGTCTATTGCGGTAACAAAAACTATGACCATCACCGCTGTGGTAAAAGATGGCATAGGAAATTTAGCCGAAGATGGCACCAGAGTCAATTGGTCTGCTACGATTGGCAGTATAACATCCTCCTCCACCACGATTAATGGGTCAGCTACGGCAATTTACTATGCACCAACCAAAATTGGCACAGGGACTATCACCGCAAATGTTATTGAAGGAGAAAACCCAACTAACTCTATTCCTGTTGAGGTAACTAATGGGACACTTCATCATTTTAATTTTGACCCAATCGGCACCCAAACCGCAGGAACACCTTTTGCGACAACCATCACTGCCGTAGATTCCTGGAATAACACGGTCATTGACTTTAAAGGCACGGTTAGCCTGACTAACCTTACGGGCACAATTACCCCCAGCATTATTACCAATTTTAAAGATGGTAAATACTCCGGCACTGTGACTATATTTAACGCTGGCACAGTAAAAATTAAGGCTGATTTTGCGGGTAAAACAGGCATAAGCAACTCATTTAATGTAGCATCGGCGGAGGTTTCTTGCTTTCGGTTTGATAAAATCGGCACTCAAACCGCAGGTATCGGCTTCCGAGTTAATATTGTCGCCTATGATAATTGGGGTAATACCGCCACCACATTTTTAGGAGGCGTAAGTTTAAGTGTTGAACCCTATCAAACCGGCACCTTTAGCCAGGGTAAATGGTCAGGAACAGTAACCATTAAAAAGTCAGGGACAATAAGTATTACCGCTATGTTCAATGACAAATTCGGCACCAGCAATATCTTTACGGTTAAACCCAACAACCTTGATTATTTTACACTCGGAATAATCACTACTCAAGTAGCCGGAGTAGGTTTCCCCATTACCATCACGGCTTATGATGTCTATGGTAACAGAGTTGAATATAATAATATTGCCGAACTTGAAGATACCGGTAAGACCATTCAACCTGTAGTTACCACCAATTTTAACAAAGGAATATGGCTGGGAACGGTTTCGATTAGTGAAGCAGGGACTACGGCTATCAAAGCCTGGTCCGGCACTAAAACAGGGTTAAGTAATGTCTTTTACATAAACACGGCTGAATTAGCTTATATAACCGTGTTACCAAAAATTTTGGAATTAACCGTTGATGGCATAGGAACATTAACCGCCCGGGGATATGATGGGCATCAGAATGAGCTCCTGAATTTTAGTTGTGATTGGGAGGTAACCCCCAATATCGGCTATTTCAACCCGGAAATTGGGTCAAATACCATTTTTACTGCGGGCCAATCGGCAATTAAAGGGGTAATAAGGGCGTTTGTCGGCAATATATTTGATACAGCCACAGTAACCATTTGTCCCGGTTCTCTATCTTCTATCATCATTTTTCCAAATGCCGTGACTACGGTTGTCACCGGCTCAAAAACCTTTACAGCACAAGGGTATGACGAGTATGGGAATGGGGTAGTGATAAGTGGTAAGTGGCAAGTGGTAAGTGAGCTTGGAATCCTGACTCATCTAACCACCACCGCTACCACCTTTATTGCCGGCACAAAGACAGGGCAGGAGATATTAGAATACCAGTCAGCGGGTGTGATTGGCACTGCCACGATAACCTTAATTCCAGATGTATTAGACCACTTTGTCTTCGGTCCTATTGGTACTCAAATAGCCGGGCAAGAATTCGAAATTACCATTACTGCCTGTGATAAATATGGGAATATAGTAGATGGTTTTAATAAAAAAAGTTTTGGGAGTTTATCCGATACGAGTAAAACTATTATGCCCGATGTTATCAGTAGATTTACTTCCGGCATTTGGACAGGAAAGGTCTATATTACTAAGGTAATTGATGAGACAATAATTACTATCCTCTCACAGGGTAAAATGGGGATTTCCGCACCATTCAAAGTCGAACCGTCAATCGTGAACCTTTTTAAAATTGAACCCATTCCTACTCAACTTTGCCATCAGTCTTTTGCCGCCACAGTAACCGCCTATGATATTTACAGCAATATCGTCGCCGATTATAATGGTAGTTTTACCTTAACCGATACCACTAATTCTATCAATAAAACCTGTAATTTTACCTCAGGGACATGGACAGGGACGGCTACCTTATCTAAGCCTATGCCGGATGTAGAAATAACAGTAACCGGGATTAAGACAACAAAGAGCAATCCCTTCTTTGTTTTAATAGACCACACCAAGGATGAAAATCTCAAGGAAGAAAATATAGCCATAGAGATGAAGGCACATTTTTTGCCGAATGACTACTATCCTATTATGATTAAGAATCCGACAGATGCCGAGGTTACTACGGCTAATTACTATACGGATAAAGACCCTGCGGTGAGAAGAATTCCTTATACAGGCTATAGAATTGAGGCTCGTAATGAAAAAAGAGAGCTTTTAATTAATGGCTTTGGCACAGAGTCGGCATTACTTACTCTTAGTTATAATCAAGATGATGTTGACAGAACAGGGATAAAAGAAGAAACCTTAAAGATTTATGAATTGAAAAATAATAGATGGCTGCCACTTGAATCTTCAAAGGTTAATCCGGATGAAAATAATATATTTGCCTCCATTACTCAGCTTGGGACTTACATCATCATTGGTGCTATTGCCCCTGGTGACCTTTCTAATTTCGTGGTCTATCCCAATCCATTCAAACCAATAAGAGGGGATGATAAAATCATATTTGAGGGGTTACCGATTAATACTACTATCAGAATTTATGATATCTCGGGTAGTTTGATAAGGTGCATTGAAAATGTTAGTGCTATTTATGAATGGGATGTCAAGGATTCCCATTCAAAGGATGTTGCCAGTGGGGTGTATATTTATATAGTTACTTATAATGACGAGAAAAAAACAGGAAAATTGGCTATCGTGAGATAAGAAGGACACTCTTTGCGTAATCCCTCAGAAGGTGTAAAAAAATCGATTTTTCAACGATATTAAAAAAAATTCGACCTGTGCAATCAGAAATATCTTTAATCTGTGCCATATGAGATTAAATTCAAAGTAAGTTTTTTCACATTTGACTTAGATTGGGCCATATAAATACCAACTTAAAATTTCCCCTCGCCCCTTGGGAAGAGGGCATAGGGTGAGGGGGTATGAAAGGAATAAAACCCCTCACCTTAATC
>JBDRHR010000107.1:0-22182 GCA_043816605.1 Nitrospirota bacterium | reverse complement strand
TTTACGCATTCTCATTTTACATTTTTCATTTTACAGTATCCATTTTACAGTATTTCATCCCTTATCTTTGAGTAACATGTTGTCAACCATAGACTTATAAAGACAGAAAAAGATGTGGGTAAGGATAAGCTCCCAGGAGGGAAATACCCACCCCTACCTTCTTCCATAAGGGGAATATTCACCCTTACCTTGCTTTCATGAGGGGAATACTCACCAATACCTTCCCAAGAGGGGATTTAAATGAAATCCTAAAGGATTAATTCCATGACAGATTTAACAGTTACAATACTTTTAGCCTTTTCCATCATTTCAACATCCAAAGAAACAAGAAATGCCCCCATTTCTTCAGCAATCTGAACCACAATAGCATCCATCCCTTTTAGACCAACCTCAATCGCAATTGATGAGGCTTTTTCTGCTCTGGATTTAACTATTTCAAAAAAGTGAATAGAAGATATCTCAGCTAAACCTTTTCCAACCTCATGAGCAAAGATTTTATCTCCTGTCCTTCTTTTGATAGCAGCAGATACCTCAATTAACACACTATATGGTTCTACAGATATATATTCCCTTTCAACTATCATCTCAAATAATTTCTTACATTCTTTATGTTTTTCCTCCACCTCTCGAAAGGCAGAGACAAAAACAGAACTATCAATTACTAAAAGTGTTTTCATCATCCCCTCTGCCTTCTAATCTCTTCTACTGCATCTACCTCATCCCACTTTATTCCACGGGATGCTCTTTTTATTCTTTCCCATGCTTTTTTCGACTTTTCCACATCTTCTATTTCCAGAGAAAGCAACCCCTTTTTCATCGCCACTAATTCTTCTGTAATATGATCAATATTCCTCATTATCTCTATAGTTTGAATCATTTTATTACAACCTCCTTGTATAATCGATACTTAAGGGACAGCGACTGTTTATTTACCCAGCAACCAATATATCCTTATCCTCATCCCACATCCATCATTATACCCTTTTATCCACAACCTGTCAATGAAAACAATCCGCTGTCTTTAGGTCAAGCCAATAGCACACGGATTAACATTGATAAGACGGATGAACACGGATTTTCTTTACAAGAGTTAGTAAAAATTTACGGACAAACTGTTTCCTACATTCTCTTTTTTTGACAGGATTAACAGGATGGACAGGATAATTTAATGCTTAAAAATTTCAAAGTTGGAGTTCAGGCTTTAGCCTTTCATTTGGAGTGCATCGTCCATGACGATGCATGCATTGACACGGTCAATGCACTCCATAGCTGAAATCCTAAAGGATTAATTCCAGGAAAAAGGATTAATTCCAGAACAGTTGCCTTGCCTGATTTATCTTGTTTATCCTGTTATCCTGTCAAATCAAAATGTTTTCTATTTCTTCATCAGTCAACCCAAACTGTCGAAATATACGCAGTACATATGGTGGTGAAAGTTCCTTTGCTCCCATATCGATAGGAACTACTCGTTTCTTACTCTCCAGATAACGGATATACAAACGATGGTCACCTTTACCTTCTCTATAAAATTTACAGCCTGCCAATTCTAACAATCGAATAAGTTGTTTTGGTTTAAGTGAAGGAATATTTTTAGGCATATACTGCCCTCAACTCAAATTGTTCTGAAATGGGTACTACATCTTCGACGGTTAAGAATTCATGAAGTTCTTTTATAGCTATGGGAGCGACATAGATGTCCTTTTCTACTATACGGACAAATTCAAATGAATCAATTGCCTCCTTCAGTTTTTTAATTGCTCCCTCTTTTGTTTCCTCCTGACCTACTAATCCATTCTCTAAACATAAAGATACCCACCATCTGTTGCTTTTTCTTAAAACAATCGTATAAAAATCCATTTTATCTACCTCCTAAATAAATAAAGACAGAAACGAATAGCACTGACTTAAGAGTTTTTGCAGTATCTACGGGTTTTAGTCACCTCAAAATATTATAGAGGTTGTGATGTAAAACTACAATCTATAGACCAGACTTTGCTCTTATATTGTTTAAATTAGTGCTATTCGGGACAGCAACCGTTTATTTATCATTTGCCCCTATTCTTATTCCACATCCATCATTATACCCTTTTATCCATAACCTGTCAATGAAAATGATAGCTGCCTCTTTTTTGACAGGATTAACAGGATGAACAGGATAATTTAATGCTTATAAATTTCAAAATGGAGTTCAGGCTTTAGCCTTTCATTTGGAGTGCATCGTCCATGACGATGCATGCATTGACACGGTCAATGCACTCCATAGCTGAAATCCTAAAGGATTAATTCCAGGAAAGAGGATTAATTTCAGAACAGTTGCCCTGTCTAATTTATCTTGTTAATTCTGTTATTCTGTCTAAATTAAGGTTTAGGATGAAAATAGTGTCTCCTCAACCAAATCACAGATAATATGCCCAATGGTGATATGTGCCTCCTGGATTCGTGGGGTATCATTTGAGGGAACAACCAGACAAAGTGAAGATACCTGAACGAGTTTTCCTCCATCCTTACCTGACAATCCAATGGTTTTGGCGCCGAGTTTATTAGCCTTTTCCATGGCTAATAAAACATTTGGTGAGTTACCAGTTGTAGAGATTCCAATGACGACATCATCAGGCTGAGCTAAAGCCTCTATTTGGCGGCTAAACACATAATCAAAGCCGTAGTCGTTTCCAATTGCGGTTAAAATAGAGGTATCGGTAGTCAGGGCAATAGCCGCTAATGCCTTTCGTTCCTTCTTAAATCTACTTACTAATTCTGCGGCAATATGTTGTGCATCTGCGGCACTACCGCCATTACCCATTAAAAGTACCTTACCACCTTTTCGATATGCCTCAATTATAATTTGTGCGGCAGTTACTATCTGTTGGACATCTAATTTTAATTTTATTCGTGCACTTTCCTCTAATTGTGATTTTACTTTTTCTTCCATTATTTCTCCTTATTTTGCATCCACAGATTACACAAATTTTTTATCTTTAAATAAAATCTGTGTTAATCTGCGTAATCTGCGGATTATTATTTATGAATTTCATTCAATACCCCAAAAGCCAATAGCGGAATCATTATCTCGTGATGTCCGATAAAGGAATATCCTGTTCCTGCTTTTGATGTAGGTCTTTTGACTACATTTGTCATTGGGCGATACTGCGGGAACATATCAAAATTAGCGGTAACAAAGTCTTCGACATCCTTGATGTCCTCAATCTTGTTCCCTAAATTCCGGGCAATAGTAAGTGCCTTTAAAAATACCTCCGGCAAAATCACCGCAGAGCCTATGTTTAAATACACACCGCCATCTAAATTAGCTACCTGATTAGCAAAGATACGAAAATCAATCATTCCGGACTTACCAATTGCTTCACCAGAGGCATTTGGATGTTGATGGATAATATCTGTGCCAATAGCCACATGGACAGTAACAGGAATTCCCAACTTAAAGCCATGGTATAAAATGCTATATTCACGATATTCAAGTTGTTGCGTGGCAACTTGTTGCGTTGCAATCATTTTCCCGACTGCTTGACCAATGCCAATGTCTTGTTTTGCCCCCTCGATAATTGCCTCATTAATCAAAGCCCCTGTTTCAGTTGCCATACCAAAAGAGCCGTCCGAAAGGCTTTGGGATACATCCTCTGATGTTTCACCAATTAATGCTATTTCAAAGTCATGAATCATCCCCGCACCGTTTGTAGCAATAGCCGTAATTACACCTTTTTTCATCAGCTCAATAATAATAGGTGAAAGCCCGCATTTTATCACATGTGCCCCAAAAGCCCAGATTATAGGTTTCCTTTGACGATATGCCTGACAAATAGCGTTTATCAGATTCCGCAAATCAGTTCCAATCAAAATATCAGGCAAGGAATCAATAAATTGGTTAAATGACAGCCAAGATGGCTGTCCTACCAACCTATCTTCTTTAGGTATTTTAGCAAAATCCTTTATTTTGACCAGATTTTTTCGGTTTTTTATAGGGTATGTCTTTACTTTACTTAAATCGATTTGTTTGTAAGGGTTCATCATGAAATTAGCACTCCTGGTTAAAGGCTGTAGACTGGCTATTAGACTGTTAGGGGGAAGGCTATAGGCTGTTAGACTGTAGGCTGTTAGCACGCATTGCCACTATTACTTACTACCTACAGCCTAACAGCCTACAGCCTTCCTCACTTATTTAAATATCCGCAATTTTTTCTTAGGCACTTTTACCTTTGATTTATTAGCCACAACTGTCTCGCCTATGACTCCTCTTCCCATTCTTACCACTATTTTAAACCTTGATGAATCTATGGCTGATAATTCTTCTATTGTGGCAGATATAACACCACCGGATTCAAGTTCAACTAAATCTCGAACCTTCTTTAATTCATTTTTATCTAAAAATTTAGCATAAACTTTATCTCCTGATTTTAACCTTTCTAATTTAATGCCGGTAACCGTATCAGAAATAAGTCTGATTTTAACTTTAGTTCTTTGGTTCTTCAGTTCTTCAATTTCCTGATTTTGTAGTTCTTTGGTTCTTTGGTTCTTTGGTTCTTCAGTTTCTTGTTCTATCTGAGCAACTTGAGGCATAATGCCTCGTTGCGGCGTTTTAGGAAGAGGAGGTGTACCACCTCGTAGAGGTTTCTCTTTAGGGGTAAAAATAAGTCTTCCTTTAGGAAGTTCTTCTTTAACCATTCGTATTCCTTTTGGTTCTTCATAATGACCAATTTTAATTGTATCGGCTAAAGCCGTAAATGTTACAAATCTATATTCACTTTCTACCAGCATGCTGACCGACCTGATTGAAATCTTTACTTCTGGATAAACGACCCTGTAGGCGCAAATTTTACCTTCTTTTGCCTGATGTATTTCTGATTCTAATAGTGGTAAAGCCATTGTCATGGTGTATAATTTTTCTTTTAATGTATTTTTAGCCTGAATATGTTGGAGAAGAAGTTTTTCTTTATCCTCAGGGAATTTATCTCCCAATTTTTCTTTTAAACTAAGTAAATATTTTATACCTTGTTCTACCCCTTTAATCTTTTCTTCATCCTCTCCTAATTCATTTTTTAATTTTTGCATTTCTTCGCGAAGCAAAGGTAGCGAGCCTGTTTCCACAATAGTTGGTGTGCCTGTAACAGAACCAATCACCTTTGCGTTTATTTCTTCACCGGCACGCAGCCTACCACCTAAAATAACCCCTATTTTACCCTGGACAATAATCCTTTTTTTAGCATCTACCGTAGAATGTCGTATAGACTCATTAATAATTACATCCTCTCCAGCCTCTAAATTCCCATGTTCTACAAAATTAGCATAAATATTTTTCTTTACACAAACCTTGCCTTCATCTTTTCCGATGATGCCGCCACCAACAACGATATTACCTTCGGCATAAACATAAGCCTTTTCAATACAACCGCCTACTTCAATATTCCCTCCTGATTTAACCCTGAAACCATCTAAAATACTGCCGGCAATAGTTACTGAACCGGGAAAATCAATATTCCCTGTTGAATAGTCCACATCACCCCTGACCTCAAAAACAGTTTCTATGCTTACTTTATTCTCATGACAGACTATTTGACCGTCAATCTTAGCTAAAACTTTAAGTCCATCTTCAGAAACATCTGTATTTTTGCCAACCGGTAAGGGTATGTCCAGCCCATTTTTAGTATAAATCTCCTTTCCTGTAACCGTCATTCCCGGAATTCCAATAGTAGCGGATGTTTTAGTTGCCAATACCTGTCCGGCACTAACAACACTTATTAAACCTAATTCTTTAAAGTCCACTCTTCCATTTTCTTTTTCTTTAAGGTGAATCTCTTTATTTATATTAAAATTATATTCTAATTTTGCATCCTCACCAGGAATAGGTGGAGTTGACTGGGCAATTAGTGCTGGTTTGCCAAATTCCTGATGCTCTAAAAGATAATTAATCAGTTCATGATTGACTCCATGAAAGACATCATTTCGTCTTAATTCTTGTTCTATCTCGCGGACATCTACCGGCTGATTAATAGTCAAATAAGCCTTGCTTTCGTCATTGGTAACCTCTACCAACACCCGATTGTGTTTAGGTTGTGTTTGAATCTCTCCGATTCGGACATCAGTTCCATTGGCATCGTTGACTACCTGACTTATCAAGTGAATGTCTATTTCTGCATCATCCCATTGATTAACAGCGGATAAAACATGGTCTAATTCTACTTTATTTCCTTTACCGAGTGGAGGATGAACTGTTAGGAAAATATCATAACCCCTAACCTCAAGTTTAAAATGTCCATCTACATCCCAAGATTGTTGCATAGCAGAAAACCTCCACATAAAATATAACACTTTTAGCATTAAATGTCAAGACTTTTATCTGATGGGAAGAGCGGAAGAGCAGAAGAGCGGAAGGGGAGAAGGGGGAATCTCAGATGAATTTTCTTTTCCCGCCTTCTGCTCTTCCGCTCTGCCTCAGGCGAAAAACCATTTGACAAAAAGATGAATAAATGATATAGTTAAAAAGAAATGGAATATAATATAAAGGAAATTAAGGAAAAGGCTAAAAAGGATTTTGAGCGAACATGGGTAGAAACCTCAAATTCGGTTGAACTCGTTGGGCGAAAGATGTTTTTTGAAGAAAAGGTACGGGGAAAGGAACATCCGGTTATTTCTCTTAATTCGAAATTTCGTGAGATATTCTTAAAACTTGGTTTAGATGAGATAATAAATCCAGCCATAATTGAGGAAGGAGAGGTATATCGTCAGTATGGACCAGAGGCACCTATAATTTTAGACCGGATATTTTACTTAGCCGGATTACCAAGACCTGATATTGGTGTGAGTAAAGCTAAGATTGAGGAAATCAAGAAGATTGTCCCGGGATTTAAAAAACAGAGAATTTTAGAGGAGGTATTCAGGGCTTTTAAAAAAGGTATTATTGAAGGTGATAATTTGATTGAGGAGTTAGTGAAATGCCTTGAAATTAAGGAAGAAGAGGTTACTTTAATTATTGACAGGGTATTCCCGGAATTTAAGGAGTTGAAACCGGTATCGACTAAGCTTACCTTACGCTCACATATGACTGCCGCCTGGTTTAATTATTTAACTAAGGTACAAGACAGAATTCCGGTAAAACTTTTTTCTGTCGGCTCACGATTCAGACGGGAACAAAGACTTGACCCATATCATTTATACGAAAGCACCTCTGCCTCTGTGGTAATTATGAATAATGCGATTACATTGGAAGATGGCATGGAATTTACCAAGAAAGTAATGATTGCACTTGGCTTTAGCGAGTCGGAATTTGTTAAAAAGAAGGTAACCAGTAAATATTATACACCGGAAACAGAATATGAGGTCTATTCGCAGATAGGAGGGCAGAGGATTGAGGTCGCTAATATTGGATTTTATTCCCCTGTCGCCTTAGCCAATTATGATATTAGATACCCTGTTTTTAACTTAGGTTTTGGAGTAGAAAGATTGGCAATGCTGGCAGAAGGGGTATCGGATATCAGGGCATTAGTTTATGGTGAGGTATTTGCTAAAACAGAATTAACTGACGAAGATATATCTAAAGAACTAACCGTAGAAAAATTCCCTGCTACTACGGAGGGGGAAAACTTAGTCCAATCTTTAATTAAGACTGCTATGGCACATAAAGATGATATTGGACCAGTAGAAATTTTAGCATACAAAGATGAAAAGATGAAGGTGTGGGTATATAATTGGGATGAGGGCAAACCAATGCTTTCCTTTGCCGCTTTTAATGAAATTTATGTCTATGACGGTAATATCATTGGCTTACCAAAGGCTTGCCTTGTTGAGGCTTGCCTCGTTAAAGATTTAGGAAAGGGCAAATTTACTGAAACGAGGCAAGCCTCTTTAGCTAAATTGGCTAAGGAAAAAGGGATTAATACCCATTTAATCTATTTAAATAATATTGTGAATGGGTTTGTGGCAAGATTAGAAGAAGCGGTTAAAAGTGGTAAAAATACCAACGGTACAAGTACTAACGGTATGAATACCAACGATACAAGTATCATTGATGAGCGATATAAAATGGCTAAGCGACCAGCGGATATTAATCTCTTTATCCCTGATTTTGTAAATCGGTATATTACGGATAATAACAAAAAAATAGAGGTAGGTGGACCTTTGTTTTTTGGCTTAAAGGCTTTAATTAATTATGGATGGGGCTTGTAAAGATGTTTGTAAATAAAATATGGAACTTTTGCAAAGTTAATAAAAAACCAAAAATAAATTCCGCTCTTTTTATCAAAAATATCTTTGACCGAGTATTTGCATTATTAATCTTGTTGATACTGGGTCCAACTCTGATGCTGCTGATAATCCTTATTATCAAGTTAACCTCTCGCAAGGGAGTCCCCGTTTTTTTTCGGCAAACCCGCGTTGGACTTAACCGTCGTCCATTTTGCTTCTACAAATTCCGTACTATGGTTACCAATGCAGAGGAAATGAAGAATTTCATGGAACGGTTGAATGAAATGGATGGTCCGGTATTTAAAATTCGTAAAGATCCCAGAATTACCAAATTGGGTCGCTTTTTGAGAAAATACAGTCTTGATGAATTGCCGCAATTTTTCAATGTCCTCAAGGGGGAAATGAGTATTGTCGGACCTCGTCCTCCTCTACCTAAAGAGGTGGAGAAATACGAACAGTGGCATCATCGTAGATTGAGTATGAAACCGGGAATAACATGTATTTGGCAAGTGAGTGGTCGAAATAGAGTTAGTTTCAAGGAATGGGTTCGTATGGACCTGGAATATATTGATAACTATTCCTTATGGTTAGACTTCAAAATACTAATTCGTACTATCTGGGTAGTTCCGGCTGGTCATGGCATGTAGCACCACTTTTGCATTTTAATCCTTCATCTGAAAATACCAATGTGTAAGATACCATGATTTACCTGATTTAAATGATTACCTTGATTTATCATAAGAATCGATATAATCATAAAAATCATGCTCTATTACACATTTCCTTGTTTACACCCAATTTTCATTCTCATCTGTGCCGACTAAGTCGACATGAATGTTTCATATTAAGTTTTGAATGACAATTTTTGATTAATAGGTGCTATATAAGGCAAAATTTCAGTGAATGAATAAAATTTTTGTTGACATAATAAGTTTTTCAAGGTATAATTTTATAGTAAGAAAGGAGATAAGAAAAGTGGTTTATCAATTTGATGACAGGTCTGCACCAAGGAGTGAGGAATTAGAGCATTTAATAAAATTAAGAAAAGATAATTTACGCATTCTTCAGGATGAACTTACTGATAAAAATGTATTAATTAAATCAAATGTATATTTTGACCGAAAAGAAAGGACTTATTTAGTCAAGGAAGTAAAAGAGGAATCTATAAAAACCAGGGGTAAATTAATTCCTGGGATTAGATTAGTTAATGAAGAGGTAATTTTAGAAGAACAACCATTATTGAAATATCCTACTTCATTGATAGAGAAGGTAAAAGAAGGAGAAAAGAACAAACTTGTCCTTATTTATACCAGTGAGTTAAATATTGACCGTGATTTTCGCCAACTTCATCGTGAAACAAAGTCTGATTTGGAGATATATGTTTATTATTAAGTTAAAAGTTATAAAGTTATAAAGTTAAAAGTTAGGAGTTGCATCTTCTCTCTCAACTTTTAACTTTATAACTTTATAACTTTTAACTTCTATTGCCGGGATGGTGGAATTGGCAGACACGTACGTTTGAGGGGCGTATGGGGTAACCTGTGCGGGTTCAAATCCCGCTCCCGGCACCAACTTTTTTAAACCACAAAAATTCTCCTTGACTTTTTATTAAATGTATGGTATTATACAGGAAATTAAAAATTATGAATTAAAAATTAAAAATGAGGGAAAAAGAGGGGAAGGAAATTAAAAATTATGAATTATTTTTTTGTCCCTCAATTTTTAATTTTTAATTAATAATTTTTAATTTTATTTCTAAGGGGGGTAAATGATTATGTTAAAAAATATGTTAAATAAAAAAGGTTTTACATTAATTGAGTTATTAATTGTAATAACTATATTAGGTGTTTTGCTAATGATTGTGATTGCAAAAGTACCTCAAGTACTTACGCGGGCAAAGGAAGCAAAGACAAGGGACTATTTGGCTAATATGAGGGTAGCGATTAATAATTACTACTCTACTACTTCTGGATTTTTCCCCATGAATTTTGATAACCTGTCGGATGTTATTGGAGGACAGGAAGTGCCTGCTTTTACGCCTAATTTTATGCAGGAAATTCCCAAGGCAAGCATAAGAGCAAATTTAGAAGACGGTGCGGCGTCAAATTCAAATAATGTAAGAGTAATTGATACTGGAAAGAATTTGATGATTCCAGATAGTATAACAAAAGAAGGAGGATGGATATATTCTTCAACTACCGGTGAAATAAGAGTTAATTGTTCTGTCAAAGATAGTAAAGAAAAGATATATTATTCAACTTATGGTCATGAAGCGAATGAATAGAGGTTATCGGTTATCAGGTTTATTTTTTATACCACGAATGACACGAATTCTACGAATGAATACTTAAACATAATTAGTTCTTCAGTCCTTTGGTTAAATATATGTTTATTCGTCCAATTCGTGAAATTCGTGGTATAAAAAAAGGAGTTAAAAATGCCTGCTAAAAAAAATCTCCTAATTTCAAAAATCGAAAATTTAGAAAAAGAATTGCATGAAATGACGCAAGAATTATCCCTTGCTTATGAAGAACTGGCATTAGTCTATGATGTATCTATGAGCATAGGAACAATGCTGAATGTGGACAGGTTACCCATTGAAGTTCTGACTAAGGCAATGAATATATTAGAGGCTAAATATGGCTATTTGATGTTATTTGATGATGAGGATTTCAAACTAAAGATTAGAGCGGCAATAGGCTTTGACCCTGAGAAATTAAATAAATTCAGAACTGAATTTATTGCAGAAGAAGGTATATCAGGTCAAGCTATAAGAGAAGGAAAATTTATCATCCAGACTCATATTCAAACCTCAAAAGAGATTCATGAACATATCTTAGGTATTGATAATATCTTATGTATTCCTATGAAATATAAAGATGAGCCGGTAGGTGTAATAACTTTAGGCGATAAACACTCAGGTGAGCCTTTTTATACCCCGGATGCAAAACTTCTCTATTCGTTAGCAACTTTGATTTCAACTACACTCCAAAACGCCCGGTTTTTTTGCCAACTCCAGGATTTGTTTATTACTACGGTAAATTCCCTTTCCTCAGCTATTGATGAAAAAGACCCTTATACAAAAGGGCATTCTGATAGAGTAACTGAATATGCGTTGGATATTGTTAAGGCGTTGAATATGGCAGAAAAGGATAAAAATATTGTTGAGTTAGCGGCACGATTACATGATTTAGGTAAAATTGGTGTCTCGGAGGCTATCTTAGGCAAACCTGGTAAGTTGGATGATGAAGAATGGAAAATAATGAAGGCACATCCACTAAAAGGAGTTATGATTCTTCAGCCGGCAGAGGAAATAAGAGAGACATTAGCCGCTGTTCAACAAGCACGATTAGTTGTACCAAAAGAGGATATAAAAAATATTATTCCTGGAATTAAACATCACCATGAAAGATATGATGGTAAAGGCTATCCAGACGGCTTAGTTGGAGAGGACATTCCATTAATAGCCAGAATAATTGCCGTAGCGGATGCCTTTGATGCTATGACCTCTACCAGATCCTATCGTCCTGCGATGAGTGAAGAGGCAGCAACTGTTGAATTAGTAAAAAATGCCGGCTATCAACATGACCCTAATATTGTTGAATTATTCATCCAAACGAGGAAAAATAAAAAAGAAAAAGAACTATAATATTCTGACTAACCTATCTGCAAGTATTCCTACTACACCCCTGCGTGATAAAAGACGACCTTCTTGTAATAATTCTTTTGCCAAGTTCACCTTATCTTCCCTTATATCTGGAGTTTTTAATACTCCAAGGATAAGTTTAGTTATTTCATAAGCAGTCCTGCCTTCTTGTGATAAGGTAAGTTTATCTTCCCCTTTACAGACGACAAGTTCTTCTCCTGTAGAGGTAGCAAATTCCTTTGGATGTTTAATTGCCTCTTCAAAAGAGAACTCAGGAGCAGGTTTTCGTTTGAGAATATCAGGCTCTTTCTGAATAGCTTCTTGTGTTTTTATGACATCATCTAATTTAAAAATATCCATCTTACTCCAAATGAGAGATGAGGTAATTAGTATCCTGCTCCTTGCTCCTTGCTCCCTGCTCCCTCATCCCTCATCCCTGCTTATTTATAAGCATGTAATCCTGGTAACAATAAATTTACTCCCAAAAAGGTAAATAACATACATCCAAAGCCGATTATGGTTAAGTAAGCGGTTTTTTTACCTCGCCAGTCTCTCATAAATCTGGCGTGCAGATAAGCCGCATAAATAAACCAGGTGATTAAAGACCATGTTTCCTTTGGGTCCCAACTCCAGTATGTGCCCCAGGCAGAATTTGCCCAGATAGCACCGGTAATTATGCCTGCTGTCAAAGCCGGAAATCCTATGGAAATAGATTTATAACTTAAATTATCTAATATCTCTAAAGAAGGAAGTCGCAAATAAGCATCTTGTTTTTTTAGCCTTAATGCTTTATCCTGAATAATGTACATTAAGCCAAAATTAAAGGCACAGACAAATGCCCCATAACTAAATATGCTCAAACTAACATGAATGCCAAGCCAGTAACTTTGTAATGCCGGCACTAAAGGTGTGATTTCTCTGGGTAAAAAGTATCCACAAATAAGGATAAAAGAAATAATCGGAAGAACAAATGCCCCTAATATTTTTAATTTATAACGATATTCAATAAAGCAAAAGATAATACTTACCATCCAGGCAAAAAAGACAAGAGTTTCAAACATCCCTGACATGGGTAAGTGATTAGCTTCAAATCCCCTAATGACTATACTTAAAGTATGGACAGCCAGGCTTAAGATGGTCATACCATATCCATAATTACTCCATCTTTCTTTTTTTGACCACAGGAAAATAAGATAGAGAATGGCTGAAATTGCATATAAACTAATTGCAAGGTTAAAATATACTAAATTGAGCATTTATACCCCCTTTAAAGAATAGGTCTTATAAGACTTATATGTTCTATAAGACTTATTTTTTTATAGCCTGCGTTTTTGTCCTCAACTTACCTAATGAATCCACTAAAACCTCATATTCTGTGCCATAGACATTTTGCAGGTCTTCTTTAATTTTTTTTGCTAATGCAGGACTTTTACCACTTGTAGAAACGCTAATGGTTAAATTACCTCTTCTTAGTGTGGCTGGAAGAATAAAGTTACATAATTTTGGGGAATCAGCCACATTTATTAATAAATTCAACTTTTTAGCCTCATCAGCAATCTTAGCATTAAGTTGAAAGTCATCACTTGCCGCAATAACTAAAAATGTCCCCTTTTTTATATCCCCGAATTTATATTCTTGTGGCAAATAGGTTATTTTATTTTTATCAACCAATTTTTTAAGTGAAGGGATAATCCCCGGACTGATGACAATAACCTTTGCACCTGCCTCAAGTAAAGATTCAACCTTACGAAATGCTACCTTACCTCCTCCTACAATCACACACCTTTTATTCTTTATATCAAGACATATTGGATAGTAAATCATTTGTAACCCCTCAGTTACAGTGGGAAAAACAACCCCCTACCCCCCTTTTCCAAGGGGGAATAAAACGGGGTTGTGCCATATTCCCCCTTAATAAAGGGGGTTAGGGGGTTGTTCCCAGTCGAAAAGTAAGCCCCCGATAACTGACCGATTTCTGTCATTTTCCCTTTTTCCTTGACAAATTTAATCATATGTATTATAATTAAATTTTTGATAAAAGTCAACTAAAAAAATAATGAGGAAGGAATAAGTGGCAAGAACTAAGTGGACAATAGCCATAGATGGCCCTGCGGGGGCAGGAAAAAGCACTGTGGCTAAATTAGTAGCTAACAGATTAAAAATCAGATATATAGATTCCGGGGCTATTTATCGGGCTATTACATGGAAAGCCATAGAGGAAAAGATTGAACTGAATGATAAATCGGCGATAATTGAACTCACTAAGGGAATTAAGATTGAATTGCGCCTAAGGAAAAGAGTATTTGTGGATGGTAAAGACATCACAAAAGAGATTAGAAAACCCAAAATTGACCAAAATATCTCTATGGTGGCTAAAAATGAAGGTGTCCGAGAACAGGTAGTTAGATTACTTCAAGAATTAAGTGCCAAAGGCGGGGTAATTATGGAAGGAAGAGACATTACTACCGTTGTCTTACCCCATGCGGATATAAAATTTTATCTTGATGCAAATATTGAGACACGAGCCAGGAGAAGATATGAAGAATTACTAATTAAAGGAGAAAAAAATATAGACCTTAATCAGATTCAACAAGAAATCATTTATCGGGATACACAAGACAAGACAAGAACTACGGGTCCATTGGTAAGAACTAAAGAGGCTATTTACCTTGATACCTCGAATCTAACAATAAAACAAGTTGTGTCTATTATCATTAAGCAAGTGAAATATTTTCAAAAACTTAACTGGAATAATAAATTCTACCTGACAGCACGCCTGATATGTTGGTCTTTTTTTAGGATATTATTTAATTTTAAAATAGTTGGGCAAGAAAATATTCCTTTAGCAGGTGGTGTATTAATTACTGCAAATCATATCAGCTACTTAGACCCACCTCTTATCAGTGCGGCTTTACCGAGACAGATTTATTATATGGCAAAACAAGAATTATTTGATTATCCACTTCTTGGATGGATTCTTACGAAAGCAAATGTATTTCCTATTAATCGCAGAGGGGTAAGTCCACAGAGTTTTAAAAAGGTGTTGAGTTTGTTGGAACAAGGTAAGGTAGTGGTGGTATTTCCTGAGGGACAACGAAGTCTTGATGGTAAATTACAAGCCGCAAAACCTGGAATAGGAATGATTGTAAGCAAGGCTGCTGAGAAATGCCCTCAAATTAAATTTATTCCAGCTAAAGTATTAGATACGGATAAGGTTCTACCCAGGGGAGCAAAATGGTTTAAGTTTAGTAATATTAATGTTGAGGTAAGATTTGGGAAACCAATTGATGTCCACCAAGTTGCTAATCTTTATTCTAAAGAAAAATATCAGGCTATCGCCGATACAGTTATGGAAAAGATAAGTAGGCTGTAGGTTGTAGGCTGTTAGGTAGATAGGCTGAAGACTGAAGGAATTTACAGCCTTCCTCCTACAGCCTAAAAGCCTACAGCCTAAATACCTGAAAAGGAGATATATGAAATCGCATAAAATTCATTTAGCCTTTTTATGGCATTTTCATCAACCAATGTATAAAAATGTTATTGGTCAGCAAGAGGCTTGCCTCGTTAAGGGCTCATACTATATGCCCTGGGTGAGATTACATTCTACCAGAGACTATTTTAGTATGGCATCTATGCTTAAAAAATATCCTCTTGTCCATTCAACATTTAACTTCGTGCCATCACTGATATGGCAAATTGAGGATTATCTAAATAATGGCGCCACAGATAGAGAATTAGAATTATCACTAACTCCAGTCTCTAAGTTAGTTCAAAACGATAAGGATTATATATTAACGCACTTTTTTGATGCAAACTACGAAACTCAGGTCTATCCATATCCTCGGTATAAGGAATTACTTCAAAAAAGGCAGGCTAAAAAGAAATTCAATCATCAGGATTTGCTTGACCTGAAGGTTTGGTTTAATTTAAGCTGGTTTGGAGAGGAGTTTAAACAAGGTGAAGTTATACTTTCTGATTCGAGCACAATAGAGGCTTGCCTCGTTACTGTTAAAAATTTTATTGAAAAGGGTAGGGGATTTAACGAAGAAGATATTACCCAAATAGTGGATTTGCAGTATAAAATTATGAGGAATATCATCCCTATTTATAAGGAACTTCAAGAAAAAGGGCAGATTGAGGTTTCCACCACCCCGTTTTATCATCCGATTATTCCTTTAGTCTATGATACTAACCAGGCGACTCTTGACAAGGCGGGATTAAAACTACCCGCACGCTATTCAAAACCAGAGGATGCAAAGGCTCAGATTAAATTAGCGGTGGAATATTATTCAAAAATATTTGGCAGAGCACCGAGAGGGATGTGGCCATCAGAGGGTGCAGTGAGTCAATCTACTATTCATCTCTTTGCCCAGGCAGGTCTGGATTGGATTGCCTCTGACCAGGGGGTATTACAAAAGTCAGGTAAGTATGGATATGAAACTTACAAACCTGATGTTTTGTGTCAACCTTATTTGGCTGTAGATGAGGAGAAAAATTCAGCGATAACGATTTTCTTTCGTGAGACTAAATTATCTAATGTAATTAGCTTTGATTACCAGGGATATAAAGATTATGAGCAGGCGGCTAAGGAATTTATTAATTGGATAAAGGTGGAATTTGCAGAAAAGATAGCTGATGAAGATAAGATTTTAACAGTAATCCTTGATGGAGAAAATCCCTGGGGCACTTATCGTCGGACAGGGGTAGAGTTCCTTAATGCCCTTTATAAAAATTTATCCGAGGATGCGGATATTGTTACCGTGACTTTTTCAGAGTACTTAACAGGCAATACCCAGCGAGGTATTTTAGCCCACCATAAACATAGTCAGAGTAGGGTTTATGACTTATTTTGTGCCAGTTGGATAGACCAGGCAGGGTCTATGCCGGGAAATGACCTTGGAACATGGATAGGTGAGGAGGAAAAAAATAAGGCATGGGAATTGCTTGGTTTGGTAAGAAATGATCTGGATGAAAAGAGAATTAGACCGGATGAATATCCACAGGTATTTGAGTCTATTTATGCGGCTGAAGGAAGTGACTGGTTCTGGTGGTATGGGAGTGATTATTCAAGTGGTAGAGATGCCCAATTTGATATATTGTTTAGAAACCATTTAAAGAATGTTTATTTGAAGTTAGGTGTTAGTCCACCGGAAATACTTAACAAACCGTTGTAGGATGGTTGGAAGTTGGGAGTTGAGGAGTTGGGAGTTATGGAAAACTATTTTCCCTATTTTCAACTCCTCAACTCCTCAACTCATAACTCCCAACTTATCAGGAGGTAAAAAGGATGAATAAAAGAAAGGTAGAAGAGATTTGTACTAAAATAATTGAATGGACTTTATTAGCCACAATTTTTATAGTCCCGCTTTATTTTGATACCCATATCAGAGGTGTATTTGATGTTTGCAAAATGACCTTTTTGCGAATATCTTCACTAATTATAATATGTGTCTGGCTTTTACGGATAATTTTAACTAAGGAATGTAAATTTATCCGTAGTCCATTAGATTTACCTGTTTTAGCCTATCTTTTGGTGAGTATTGCCTCAACAATATGCTCAGTTGACCCATTTACGAGTTTAGTTGGTGCCTATAAAAGGCATGAAGGATTAACCACAACTATCAGCTATGTTTTGTTATTTTGGACAGCGACTAATTTCTTACACAATAATCGAAAATTACTTCATTGGACAGCTTATGCAGGAATAGGGGTTGGGTTTATTGCCTCTCTTTATGCCTTAATTCAAAGGGCAGGGCTTGACCCGATTTCCTGGGCTGCAGATGTCTCAAAGCGGGCTGTATCTACCTTTGGTAATCCCATATTTTTGGGTTCATATTTAGCCATGCTCATCCCGGTAGCATTAGGATATTTCTTTATGAAAGGAAATTCCCATCAGCAAGTTATTAAAAAAAAGAAGGATAAAAAGAAACTTGTTTCGTTGAAAAAGGTCGCCCAAACAAGTGGAAATGCCATCATAAAGGTTTGGTTATTCGCCATAGTACTGATTATTATGTACATCTCTTTCTTTTTAGCAAAAAGCCGTGGTCCTTTTGCCGGTTTATTCATGGGGATAATAGTCTTTACTATTTTAATTGCTATTTTATGGGGAAAAAAGGGATTTTTGGAAAATCGAAAAAGAATTATTGCCTTTGGATGTGGATTTTTTATATTGACTGCTTTCCTTTCTCTTCAACCTGGTTCATTAGGAGAACGAATGATTAAAACATTTATGTCAACTAAAGCAGAAAAGGGAGAAACAGCAAAAAGAATAACTACCGGTGAGGAGGTAACTTCAAAAATTGCTCAGCCTGAAGGAAATTGGTTAGAAAATAAACTCGTAGGGGCACTTGGTTCTCGATATTTTATCTGGAAAAATTCTAGCATAATTATGGCAAAATATCCTCAGGATGGACCTATTCGTGGACCACTTACCTTTCCTTATTGTGGGCTGGTATTTGGCGTAGGTGTTGACACAATGAAATGGGTCTATCCTGCCTTTGAGTTACCCGGCATGGAAAAATTAGAAGGGGCTAATACAGACTACGATAGAGCACATAATGAGGTATTTGATACCGCCATTACGAGAGGTTTAGTGGGATTAGCCATTTATTTCTGGATATTAACGGCTTTTATTTTTTGGGCAATTAAAGGGTATCGCCAAGGGGCATCAGAACAAGATAAATTACTTATAGCAGGATTTTTCTCAGCCTGGGTAACTTATATTGTCCAGAATCAATTTGCCTTTGCCGTAATCTCCTTTACCCCTTTTTACTGGACTTTAATGGGTATGACGATGGTTATTTGTGGTTATACCAAACCTGGTCATGAGAAGGTTGAACCTGTGGTGTCTAAAAAACCTTCTCTTTCTACTCAAGTTACACCGGGACAGGTTTGTTTGAGTGTTTTAGTTGTCATCATTGTTTGTTTACTTGGTTATCTTTCCATTTTACCATACAAGGCAGATTACTTTTTTAATAAAGGAGAAAAAGCTATTCATAATAAAGATTTAGATACCGCCTTAGCGATGTATGAGCAAGCGGTTAAATATGATTTTAGGGAAAGACATTATTATGGTGAGTTGACATTTACTTATTATAAAAAAGCCGATTCTATCCCTATGAATCAAATAGAATTAAAAAAGGAGTGGATTCAAAAGGCATATAATCGTGTTCAGGATGCCTTTAAGGTTAATCCTCAGGATGGCTATTTCTTTAACATCTTAGCCGCTACTTATGCCTTAGAGTATGATATGGGGTCTAAAACCGCCAAACAAAAGGCTATTGATGCCTATTATAATGGATTAAAATATAATATAGTCTTTGCCGAACCACTTAATAACTTAGGAGTATTATATTCTAAAGATAAAGAATATGATAAGGCTATTGCGGTGTATAAAAAGGTAGCGGATATGAGACCAAATGAGGGAGCCTGTAAAGTTACCGTAGCCGATATGTATTTCAGGAAAAATGACCTTGAAAATGCAATTAAATGGCTAAAACAAGCCATTCTAATTGACCCAAAATTAATTAATGCCCATCATAGGTTGGGAGAGATATATTTTAATCAGGGAAAATTTGACGAATCGGCAAAGGCATTTGAAGAGATAGTGAATATAGACCTTGAAAATATCGATGTTCACCGTGATTTAGGTGCGGCTTATTTTCGAGATGCAGAAGGTAAAAGAATAAAGGGGAAAAATAATGAGGCATTTGAGTTATATCGTAAAGCAAAATATGAATTTGAATTATATCTAAAATACCATCCAGAGGATGTCGGACTTAGACAAGTTGTAAATTCTATCATAATTTAGTTGACAGAAATGTATTTTTAGGATATAATATTAACAATTATTAATTATCAATTATTAATTAAGAATTAAAAATTAAGAAAGTGAGGATATCTTTATGAAGCCAACTTTTCAACCATCTAATATTAAAAGGGCAAGAACTCATGGATTTAGAGAAAAGATGAGTAGTGCGGCCGGAAGAAAGGTCTTAAGTAGAAGACGGGCAAAACAAAGAAAAAAATTAACTGTAAAGTATTATAAAAGTCAGAACTAGTTAATGGATTTCATGAATTGGTAATTGGTGCTTAGTAATCAGGTGTCAGGTACACCGATTACCTGATTACTGGTTACCGATTACCAAAGTTCCACTTCAACCGGAGGAAAGATGTATATAATTATTATTGGTTATGGCGGGATAGTCTCCCAATTAGCTAATAGATGATGTAGAGTAGAACACTGGCGCAGTAACAGACCTGTTTCCAGCATCCCCTCATCAAACCGTATGTAAAGTTTTTCTTCACACAGAGCTTTGCCGATAACTGCTCATCTTAAAGCTTTCGCCCAGATAAGGCTATAATCTCTATACAACCCTAACTTATTGTATAGATAGTCTTCAGGATACTCTTTATACCCATATCCTGATTTCTTTCTTCGCCTTCTCATAAACTTCCTGACTTTGTTCGCTATATACCACTTGATTTTTCCGAATTCCTTCGCAGAGTTGCCTATTCTGTAATACCATACCCAACCTCTAATTACTGAATTGAGTTCTTTTGTTACTTGCTCTACTTTTATCGGTCTCGCAGGATTAGTTATTCTCCTCACCTTCTCTTTTATTCTTTTCTTTGCCTTCTGTAATGGATAAAATAGGTTACCCTCTTTTCTTTTGGAGCAGTATTAGGGGGCAGTAAGGAAAAGGAAATTTGGGGGGAAGTCGAAAGGATAATCTGTTCAGCTTTCAAGGTCTAACCCTGGCACTCCTCAGACCATAGCACTCCTCCTATGGTCAACTAACCCTCATTCTCCCTCTTAATCTTTTGTACCATGTTAGTTGAAGTATGCCTCGTAATCCCTCAGTTACGAATGGTAAAAAAGGGGTTAAAGGGGTTCAGAATTCGAGGGTTCAAAGGTTCAAGTAAAGAATTTTTCCTTATTACACTTGCCCCTCAACCCCTCGATCCCTTAAACCCTAAATCCCTTTTATCAATTTTCCCACCGATAACTAAGGAATTTCTGCAGAACATTAAAAATACTTGACATACAGGTAAATCTTTGGTATATTAATAAGTATAGAAAAATATGTACCACGGAGGCACAAAGGAATTGGTGATCGGTAATCAGGTAACTATTCACCAATAACTGATAACCGATTACCTTTTTCTCTGTGAACTTTGTGGTGAATTAAGAGGAGGACTGTCCATGAAGATAAAGGTTGGTGTTATGGGGACTTCTGAGGGGAAGTTCGACCCGGAGATTGTCAAAAAGGTTTATAAATTAGGGGAAGAAATAGCTAATCGTGGTTGTGCCTTACTTACAGGTGGCTGTCCTGGATTACCTTATGAGGCTACGAAAGGGGCTAAGGCACAAGGTGGTATGACTATTGGTATCTCCCCTGGACTAACATTAGAAGAACATATTGATAAATACCATTCCCCGGTAGAAGGGATTGATGTGATGATTTATACGGGTAGTGGATTAATGGGGCGGGAGGTAACCGCTGTCCGCTCTTGTGACATTATCATTATTGTTGGCGGTCGTTCTGGAACCTTAGGCGAATTTGCCATTGCCTATGATGAGGGAAGGCTCATTGGCGTCTTAGAAGGAAGTGGTGGAATAGCGGATGAGATTAAGCGGTTTGTTGAAATTATTAAAAAACCAACCGGCTCACAGATTATTTATAACCCTGACCCAGTAGAATTAATCGCAAAATTATTAGAAATATCGCACTCAATGTCAAATTGAATGTTCCAGCATATTAAACGATAGTTTAGATAAGTAAATTTTAAGCCAAGGAAGTTGTAGGCGATAACGAAAAGTGCCTCAATAAGAATAATGATTATTGACTCATTTATGATAATTTAATTCCCAATAGCAGACTTCTACAAAAGTCTTCTTTTAAGAGCTATTTTTTGGGAAATTATTCGGTTCATGTCCTATATCATAGAGAAGTAATTTGTCATTGTTAAGCATGATATTCATTTTGTTCAATCTAAGATTGTCCAATTATGACCCCTATCCCCCCCCAATTTGTTGACTATTTATAAGATTTTTTGGTTCGGGTGATAGCACATTGTAGAAGTCTGCAAAGCATTGTAGAGACATATCTTTCTCTACTTCTCCACTTTCCCATTTTCTCCTTTTTTACACATCTGTATAATCCGATATCTTCTTTCCCCTTTCCCCGAAGACTAACCCATTACTGAATTTTCCACTGAATATTCGATAAAGCAAACACCTTATGCAGAATACGATTTTCCCCATTGCGATCCAATCAAATCAAGAGCTGGATTTTCAGAGAAAAAATTATTTTTTAAAAAATTTACGATTAGGGTGCATTTTT
>JBDRHR010000106.1:0-30110 GCA_043816605.1 Nitrospirota bacterium | reverse complement strand
TTTACGCATTCTCATTTTACATTTTTCATTTTACAGTATCCATTTTACAGTATTTCATCCCTTATCTTTGAGTAACATGTTGTCAACCATAGACTTATAAAGACAGAAAAAGATGTGGGTAAGGATAAGCTCCCAGGAGGGGAATATCTTCCACCGCCCTGCATCTTTAGAGAAAAACCCTTTTTATTCCCCTCTTGGGAGGGGTTAGGGGTGGGTATTGTTATCTGGACTCATCGCCACAAAGAGAAAAACCTTCCTAAAAGTTCCCCCGATTTCCTTCATATTTCTTTCATATTCTATTTGACACTACCCGGTTGATTTGCTGACATTAAATCAATCGACATTCGGAGGTTTTTTATTTAATTTTTCCTTAAGTCAGTGCCATTCGGGACAGGCTACTTTTTATTGTCCCCTTTTTCTGTTCTCCTTTTTTCTGTTCAATTAGATATTAAACAAATGGTAACCAAATTAAATCAATTTTGCCAAACAGTTATTGCCGTTCTCTTCAAGCAACCATTTCCAAAGAGGGATAAGATTAATATCGTTTTTCTGTTCATCTACATCCTTAGTAATTAGAATTAGACATTGAACCCTTTCCCCAAATTCATTTTTAAGTTCTAAAAGAGACCTTTCTTCTCTGTCCTTTATTTCGTTCCCATAAGATACATTAATACCTATCAATTTATCATCCTTTTTTATCACAAAATCCACTTCTCCCTTTTTTTTCCAATAATAAACCTCTAATTCTCTTCTCTTTATTTCTTGGAAAACCAGGTTTTCAACCAATCTTCCCTCATCTTGAGAAAACTTGAAAGCCACAGCATTTCTTATGCCATTATCTAAGGAGTAGATCTTTTTGGGGTTTACCTGTTGAACCTTTAATGAATAAGCAAAGATAGGAAGAAGATACACTAATTCTATTTCTTCTATATGTGAAAGGTATTCCATGATAGTTTCTCTTGAGACACGGAGTTCCTGCTCAATGCTTTTATGATATGAATTGGTTGAAAAAGAGGCAGCAATATTAGTAATTAAAAATTTCATCAAATCTTTCAATAATCTAATATTTCTAACCGAAAATCTTTCTGCTAAGTCTTTATAAATCAACAGGTCATAATAATTTTTTAGAATCTTAAATTTCAAACCTTTCTCTTCTAAAACTACTTCAGGGAAACCACCAAAGAGGATAAACTCTTCAAGTAAACTTTTGATGTTAAATCTCAGGTTGGAGTATTCAAAATCAGGTTTAATTTCAAGCCCTCTAAACCTCAAGAATTCCTGGAAACTTAAAGGAAACAGGTGATAAGATAATGTTCTTCCCCTAAGAGAGGTAGCTATTTCTCTGCTTAATAATTTAGAAGAAGAGCCTGTGAGAAAAATTTGTACATTTTCTTTATCATAGATTCTTCTTATAAATATCTCCCATCCATTAACATTCTGGATCTCATCAAAGAAAAGATAGAGCATCTTACTTTTATTCTCTGGATAAAGCTCAAAGTAAGCCTCCAGAAGGTCATCTAATTCCTTAAAAGAGAGCGGCAATATTCTATCATCCTCAAAGCTTAGATAAAGGATTTGCTCAAGGGGAATACTTATTTTAATTTCATTGATTAGTTGATAAAAATAAAAGGTTTTGCCAACTCGCCTGGAACCAGTGATGGTAATTACTTTATTTGTCTGCTGTGGTACTTTTAAATCCCTGATTACGATTTCAGGCAAATTAAATTCATGGAATTCTTTTATTAATATCTTAAATGTTTCTTTCTTGCTTTCCATATTACTAATTATATCATTGTCTGCTATAAAAGTCAAGAATTAATAAATAGTGACATTGTATAGCCGACAATAAAAACCAATTTACCAATTCCACTGATAGACTTTTCTGGAAACAATCCAATTCCAACTGGAGCTATAATCGAACCTGCAACTAAAAAATGGTTGTGGGGTAACATATTACTCCTTAATTTGTAATTATTCAGGAGTCAGAAGTCAGGAGCCAGAAGTCAGAATGGAAGAAATGTAAGATTCCAACAACTTACTGACCTCTTCAAGTTGTGTCAATAGTTTTGAAGAATCACCATGCCCTGAGATAATCCTTTCTTATTCTGGCTTCTGACTCCTGTATTCTGTATTCTTGCTACCTGAATAGTTACCCCTATTTACTACTAATTTTCAATTTGCATTGACTATCCTCCCATCTTCTAAGAATACAATCTCATCGGCTAATGATTCTACCTTTGGGTCATGGCTGACAACGACTACAGCCTTTTCTAAATTCTCTGCTAACTCTTTCAAAAGATGCAAAACGGAAAGTCCTGTTTTGGAATCAAGGTTTGCTGTCGGTTCATCAGCCAGAATAAATAAAGGGTTACAAGCCAACGCCCTGGCAAAGGCAACCCTCTGCTTTTCACCACCACTTAAGTTTTTAGGATAAAAATAGCTTCTTTTTGAAAGCCCAACCTTGTCCAAAAGTTTTAAGGACTCAAGCCGAATATTATTCTTTTCTCCTTTAAGCCTCAGGATGAGTTCCACATTTTCCACAGCATTTAATGATGGAAACAGGTTAAAGGACTGAAAGAGAAAGCCAAAGTACCTCTTTCTAACATCAGGAAGTTCTTTCTCGCTCAGGTTGCTGACCACTTTTCCGTCTAAGAGAACCTCACCACTTGTCGGCTTCAGGATACAGCCTATCATAGAAAGGAGTGTGGTCTTTCCAGAGCCGGAAGGTCCCATAATAAGCAGGAGTTTCCCTTTCTTCAGAGATAGGCTCACTGAATCCACAGCCACCACCCTATTTGTTCCTTCTTTATATATTTTAGTGATATTTTTTGTTTCAAGCATTTTTTTAAGGTTGTTTAGACTGTAGGCTGAAGGCTGTTAGTTATTGCGCATTACAGCCTATCTACCTAATTTTCTCCTACAGCCTAACAGCCTAATTTCCTCCTCCTGCAGCCTAACAGCCTACAGCCTACAGCCTATCCACCTTAAGTAGTTATGACCTAAAAACTATAGCCGGGTCCAACCTCCTTATCTCCCTTACCGAAAAGTAGGAAGAGAGTAAGCAAATGAAAAGGAGAATGAAGAATAGGACAAAGAAGAGACCAGGTGTCAGGGACAGACTCACACCCACCGCCTCCATCTTACTCCTTAAAAGGAGGATAGACACAGAGCTGATAATATAGCCTATGATACAACTTATACCAATCTGGATGAAGATAACCTCATAGACATCTGTGTTTTTTGCACCTAATGCCTTTAGTGTCCCAAACTCCCGCAAATGCTCCATTGTATTGCTATAGACTGTCTGCCCAACGATTGACGCACCCACCAATAGACCAAGGATAGCGGTGAGAAAAAAACTCATCCCTATCCCTGTTTCCACTGTCCAATACATCATTGTTTTATAGATAAAGTCAGATTTGGTATAAACATCATTGTTATTCATACACCTTTTTAATTCCTCCACAATTGATGTTATCTTCTCTTTGGCACTTACCTTAGCCACGATAAATGATGTGTTGTTTTTCGGAATAAAGCTTTCTACTGTCTGAGCCTGATTATAGGAAATAAAAAGCACCGGCATAGTGGTAAAACTCCTCAGCCCTTGAGATATTCCAACAAGCCTGAATTTCATTCCGCTCAACTCATAGATTGTGCCGACATTCAGTTTTCCAAGCCTTTGTTCAGAGCTGTTGTCGATAATCATATATCTTCCGCCCTTTACATCAGATGGAGAGCCGGAAAGCATTGACCATGGAGCACCAATCCCTGTATCAGGGTTAAACCCAACTATCTGCACCTGCTCGATACCACCGTTTTGCAGCTTCAAATAACCAAAAGAAATAATCAGCTTTTCTGTCCAGAGGATATCAGAAAACCTATCTATCCTATTTATCTTTTCATTAGGAATCGGGTTGGCAAAGTCAAAACACTGGATATTCTTGCTGGTTATCCAGATATCTGCGTCAATGTGTTTGATGATGTCTGTTGCATTTCCCATCATTCCAAGATACATAGCCACCTGCAAGAGTGAAAGGAAACTGGCAAATGTTATGCCAAAAAGGGTAATCACAAGCCTCCCCTTTTCGTGAAATAGCGTTTTTATTGCCAACCAGAGCATATCATCACCTTGGCATTAGCCCTTCTAAAGAAATACAAAAATAAACAGTTTTTCCGTTTGTTCTTACTAATGAAGACCAAATATCAAATTCAGCAGGAATTTCTCCCAACCAATCTACTCCACTTGGTTTGTATGTCGGATACCTTTTCATTCGCCACCCTCATTGCTAAGATTCTGCTCTAATAAAAAATTGAGTTTAGCCACTAAGGTTTCTTTATTGGGCAGGTACAACTGATATTTTGCCAGTAAAATTTGGTTGGTAATGCTTGCGGTGGCATATTCTACCAAAAAATGGTCTTTGTATGTCCTAAGCAATATGCCTACGGGTTCGTTGTCGTCGGGGGCATTTTCTTCTTTTTTAAAGTAATTGAGATACAGATTGATTTGCCCAATGTTCTGGTGGTTTATTTCGCCCTTTTTTAAATCAATAAGCACAAAGCATTTCAGTATGCGGTGATAAAAAAGCAAATCTACATAAAAATGCTTTCCGCCAATACTCATGCGATATTGTCTGGCAACAAAGGCAAAGCCTTTACCCAGTTCCAGTAAAAATTGTTGCAGGTTGTCAATTAGTTTTTGTTCCAGTTCACTTTCTAAGTAGATATGTTGCTCAGGAATATTTAAAAACTCTAAAATAAATGGATCTTTTAATAAGTCTTCGGGCTTTTGCACCTCGTGCCCTTGTGAAGCCAATTGCAAGACTTCTTCTTTGTTTTTGCTTAAAGCAATTCGATGAAAGAGCATACTTTTCATTTGCCTTTTCAGTTCTCTTACGCTCCAGTTTTCTTTTTCAGATTGGCGAGTATAAAAGCTGACTTCCAAGTCAGCTTCGGCTTTTAAAATTTCATAATAGTGGCTCCATGTCAATTTGTGGGACAGTGTCCCACTATTTTGAAAAGAGAGATATAACTTTCTCATGTAAAACAAATTAGACCTTCCAAATCCCTTACCATGCAGAGCAGTTAAGTCTTTTGACAGCCTATCTAAAAGCCCACTACCATATTCAGCTTTTTCATTTCCTTTTTGCTCGTATTCCACAATATATTGCCCAATATGCCAATAAGTTTGCACCAAAATAGTATTAACGCTCAAGGCTACTTTCTGCCTGCCTTCATGGAGCAAGTCTGTAATACTGCCGAGCAATTGCGTATAATTTTCTTTTTGAATGTCCATTAAAAATCTCCTTTAATTTCAATCAACAAATCTTCAGCTTCCTGCTCCAGCGATTCAATATCTTGCATAATCTCTTCCAAATCACGCAGAGGCTTGTATTCATAAAAGAATTTGGTAAAAGGTATTTTGTAACCAATTTTGTTTTTTTCTCTATCCATCCAGACATCAGGGATAAAGGGCAATCCTGCCTTTTCGCCGAAAGGGTTGACCTTTATATATTTTACCAAATATTTTGATTTTTTTCAAGCAAAATTTTTTTTAATAGGTAATCCTTCAGTTACGGGTGGAGACATCCCCCTAACCCCCTTCAAAGGGGGAATAAATAAAAGTTGCTGCATAATAAATTCCCCCTTTGAAGGGAGTTAGGGGGATGTCTCCACCCGTAACTGAAGGATTACTTTTAATAAAGCGGCACAGGAATATTATCATACATTATTTTTGTAGGTGGATTCTTTATTTCGGTTACCTGATTTTGAGACAAATCAATTTGCACCTCAAGTAATGGCACTCGTTTGACAGTGTTCAGGAGTATTTTTCTTTCTTCCACTTTGTGATTGGTTCTTTGTTCTGCTTTGGTAAAGATGATTTTATAGGGCTTCGCGTGATAATCTCCTTGCGGACGCAGAAAATGATGTTGATGTTTCCCTGCAATCGGATTCATCGGGATTTCTGAAACATCCAATTCAGGGGATATTTTAGGGTTGCACCTTGAAAGTAGAAAGCAGATTTAATCTAAATTCAACATTCACGGTTTGATTCTCAGGGATTCTTAATTAACCCGATTTTTGCCCCACATATATTCCATACCCAAAGTACTCTGAATATTTTTCAAACAAATTATCTACTTCATTCATCCTGTTTCTTATCCTTGGATTAAACAGCCATTTAGACATAACCTTGACCGCATTAGAGATGCCTTCATCTTTTATCAAATTTGGATTTCTCATCTTATATTTTTTTGTTATTACCTCTTTTAAGCCTTGATTGAAGATAAGCTCTTTCCAGCCTTCATAAGTTCTTATATTCCCAATACATATAGGGCACATTTTCTCTGCTGCCTCTTTGAGAAAGCTTTCTGTTGGTTGTTTCTGCCAGGTCATCTCCAGAAATCCAATATATCCACCGGGTTTTGTTACCCTTACTGCCTCTTTTATCGCCTGTTTTTTATTCTCTACCAAAATCAAAACCGCCTGAAAGATTGAGACATCAAAGCTATTATCAGAAAATGGAAGATTCTCTGCATTGGCTACCTTAAAGTTTAGTTTTGCTTCAAATCCTTTTCTTTCTGCCAATTTCTTTGCCTGGTTTATTAAATCCTCAGAGATATCAAATCCTGTCACCTGACAGCCAAATTTTTTAGCAAAATAATAGGCACTTGTTCCTTTACCGCAGGCAATATCTAAAATGTGTGTATCTTTACTTATCTTGCATAATTCTGCCAACTCATCCGTAGCCTTGAAACCACCTGGATGAAGAACAGTCAATCCTACGACATTTGCCATAAAGTGAAAGATATCGCATTTTTCCATATTACTTGTCTCAATATTATCTGGACAACATTTGTTTTGATTAGCCATATTGTTACTTCTCCTTTTCAAAGATAGGACGCATGAAACTGCGTTCATAACTTATAATACAACGGGTCTTTTCTGCGAAGGCAAAGGCAGATTGAGACTCCGGGTCGGTTTGAATACACTTCCGATATTCCTCATAAACGGCTAATCCTGGAAAAGAAAACAACGCTATAGCAATATTATTTGCTCCTTCGTATGGCAGGAAATAGCCGTGATGTATCCCACTGAACCGATTGACTATGGGTATCCACATTTTAGCGTATTTCTCAAAATCATCAACCTTATATGAGTCAATCACATACCGTAGATAACAAGTAACCATCTTTAATCCTCCTGATACCAAAGTTTGGTTATATCCTTCCTATCAAATCCTCAATTTCAATAAGAATTATTACAAGAGAAGGTTCTGAAGTAGAAACAACATTTTCTTCAGAATCAAGATGTTTATGATGCGGGAATGAAGAAATCTCACGGTGGTGAGGTGCATTATCATATCTAAATATCAACCTGTTTTCTTTCTGATAATGGTAAGAATAATCCTCTTTTAATACCTGTATTCTTATATCTACATACTCTCTAAAGTGCAATTGAGAACCGTCAACAAAATATAAGATTGCTTTAATATAGCCAATATGAGAAGTTCGAGCATCAAAAGATACCTGAGAAGAAACTACAAAACCACAATTAGAGATTGTTTCCTTAACTATCTGAAAATATTCTTCTATGTGCAAATCTGAACCTCTCTTAACTGTTGATATTCTCTTTTCAGTTTCATCAATATCTTATATTCTCCAGCCCAATCAATCATCTCAGAGGCATCTCCCAATTTACCTAACTGGTATTTTTCAAAAAATTCATTAGAATTCATTTCATATCTATTTTCAAAATCACTCAATAACCTTTCTGTTCTTCTAATACCAGTGGTAATAATCCTCTTTTCATTCTCAAGAGCTTCATTTATTAAAGGAATCACTTCTTTAGAACTATTTGATTTTAACATCAATTGAGTCATACTTTTCCCTCCATCTTTTAAGGTATCCTTTTAATTTATTGCTAACAGTATACTTTATTTATTTATATTTGTCAAACACTTTAATTTTCTAACTGGGAGAAGGTTTTCCTCCCCTCCACATCTATACTAACTACATACTGCTCCAGCGATTCATCCTCTTTCAACTCATCCAAAATAGCCCTGCCTATGGGGTCTTTGGTATGAGGCGAGATGCACGCAGATATCCCTTTTGCCGTGATTTTTACCTCATTCAATCCAGAAGTCTCCACAAGCCTTTTGTAGTCATCCATAAGGATTGCTCCACCAACACAGCCTACATAGGCTTCTAAACTTTCTCGAACTCTCTTTGGCAATTCTTTTAGTAGGGCAATATCAGAGATGGCTATTCTGCCACCCGGCTTTAAAACTCGATAGACCTCATGGAAAACCTTTGGCTTGTCAGCCGATAAGTTGATGACGCAGTTGCTTATAATTACATCAACCGAGTTGTCCGCTGCAGGCAGATGTTCAATCTCACCCAGTCGAAACTCAACATTTTCAACTCTGTTCTTTTTCGCATTGTCTTTTGCTTTTTCAACCATCTCCTGCGTCATATCCACTCCAATGATTTTGCCATTTGAGCCAACTTTGGAAGCCGCCAGAAAACAATCAAATCCGACACCACAACCAAGGTCAAGCACCACTTCGCCTTCTTTGAGGCTGGCTAAAGTTGTTGGATTTCCGCAACCAAGAGCCAGGTTAGCCTCATTCGGAATAGCCTTTATTTCTTCTTCTGAATAGCCAATGGATTTCGCAAATTCTTTGGTATCTGGTCCACAAGTGCCACATCCACAACCTTTTTGTCCTTGGGCAATCCTGCTGTATGCTCTTCTCACCATCTCCTTTGTTTCCTTTGTCTTCATGCCTGGCTACTTCCCTTTTTGCAACAAAGCTCCTTGTAAGCCTTACAAGCAGGGCAATTTTTCCTTTCCTTCTCTATCATCCCGGCAAACTTTGACTCAGGAAATCTTCGGGCAAGATTACACACAGGACAAATCATTGACACAAATGCTAACATCTTCTTTAACATTTCGACTATCCCTCCATATTTATGTTCGTAGTAAACCGCTACCAGATGAGCCTGTTCAGCGGGTGGATTCAAGCCTCCACAACCGCATAAATGCGGCTATTACAAACTTTATCCTCCTAAAAACTAACACATTATTACTGAGATTCTAATATCTCTTTAGTTATTTCCAAAGGTCTCTTCATCCTCTCTATTACTTCTTCTCCTACGCTTTTACGGAAAGTTTCAACATTCTGTAAAGCACTTGCAACTGAGCAAATCAACTCAATCTCTTCTTTAGCACACCCATTTTCTATTGCCTTTTCCACTAAGAGTTTGGTACAAGGGATACATCCAGCGCCAATAACTACTCCTACCCTGATTAGATGTTTTAATTTTGAATCTGTCTCAATCTGGCAACATTTTGTTTCAGTTTGACAACATTCTGTCATTTTTTCTCACCTCCTTTTTTTGCGAACTTTGCGTCTTTGCGAGAGATTTACTCCCTAATACACCACGGCCATCATATTCAACTTCTCTAAAAACCCTCGTAATTGTTTGGCTTCCTCTGGGGTTAGTCCTCCAGAGCAACATTTACTAAACATCTCATCTATTTCTGGGAATTTGCCCTTGAGACTCTTTCCTTTTTCGGTCAATTTGAGCAATATAACCCTTCTGTCAGAACTAGTTCTATCGCGAAAGACAAAGCCATTCTTTTCCATTGTATCTACTATCCCTGTAATGGTACTTTTTGAACAGCAGGATGTTGAAGCTAATTTATGAAGAGGTATGCTATCATTTTCCCACAACAGCCGGAGAAGATAATATTGTTGGGGGGTCATCCCACTTTTAGAAATTACCTCATTTTGAGCCTTGAAGAATTTCTTGTTGAGTTTATCAATCAATGAGACAACAGCCTCCATATCGTCGCACATATTACTATTTTCTTCTGAACAACAACATTTACCGGACATTATTTCCTCCTGATTAAGTTAGAATCCTAATCATTGCCTACCGAATTATATTCTACCATACTTTTATATTTTTGTCAACAAAATTTTTGATATTTTTTTGTAATCGGTTAGTGATTGGTGGGAAGGATTATGTTTAGCGGGATTTCGGGGTTCGGGATTTCTGATTCGTGAACCCCAAACCCCGCTAACCAGTCTCAACAGACTGAATGTTGTTTAAAATCACCATAGTTCAAAAAATTCTTTTGGTGCAAAATTGGTTTCCATTGTCCAGACGGTGGCTACGCCTTTATTCATTCGGTAGATAGCCAGTAGTTCGTATCCTGCTTGCTCTACCCACGGCTTTAAAAATTCACGCTTTTGGACTATCTCCTTTTTCAGCTCAATATTCTCTACAAGCTCAACCGTGCCGCTAACCCTTATCTGGATATTGCCATTATTAAAACACATCTCTACCTGCGGATTTTCTGTCAACTGCTTGTGCAGGTCTTTCATCTTGCCTGTGTGGAATATTACTCCGGTTTCATCTGCTTTGTACATCAGCATACCACGGACATGCGGCTTGTTTCCCTCTACTGTTGCCAGATGCATGGCAGGATTGGCATTCATAAAAGCCAATATTTCTTTTCTTTCCATCTTGTATCACCTCCTCTTTTTGTTGAATGTCAAAAGTATAACAGAGCAATGCTCATAATTTAAGGGCAAACTTTATTTCATGGACAATCTTTGGCTTTTTTTCTTTTGATAGGGCTTTTTCAAGTATCTGTTTTGTCCTCTCTCCACCAATCCTGCATAGTCACTTATTTTCCATTGCCTGTTGGATATCCTCAATCAAATCGTCCTGATGCTCAATACCAACGGATAACCTGAGCAAGTTATCTGAAATGCCCAGATGTTTTCTTACTTCACTTGATACTTCTCGATGTGAAATTGTCGCCGGATCGTTGATAGTAGTTTCTATTCCGCCAAGGCTTAAAGCAGGCTTTATTAATTTGAGTCGTTTCATAAAATCCACAGCAGTTAAGTCTTTGAGTTCAAAAGAAAGCATAGCCCCGTAACCATTCATCTGCTGACGGACAATTGCATAGCCGGGATGACTTTCCAGCCCGGGGTAATTCACTTCAGCCATAGAAAAAATAGAACGCAGATAACGCAGATGATTATGATGAACACAGATAAAAATCTTATTTAATCATAAAAAATCAGCGTCATCAGCGTTCTATGTATTAATAAGTGAGTAGTTACCTCTCTTGATTAAGAAGTATAACACAATAATGTTATTAAAGTCAAGGGAAAAAGGTGTGTGTTGGCAATTCTCATTTTGGAGTGCGAAAGCTTGCTTTCGCTTTGGATTTGTAGGTGCAAGTTGTCCCTTTCCAAAGCGGTGGCAAGCCACCGCACTCCAAATTTGCTAAATTAAAGACTTTTCCTGATTTCTTCAAGGGTAGTCCTGGCATCAGGTAACATCTCAAAAAACTTGTTTAATTTCTCGCAGGCATATTCATCACAATAGGCACAATTCTTAAGATTCTTCTCTTGTCCACACTTTCTTACTTCACAAATCTTGCAGTGGCAGAAAAGTCTTTCACTCCCTGACAAACACCCATCGCAATTAATGTGATCTGGTGGGATGTCTGTGTTGAACTGCTTAGACCACATCTGGGCAACCCTCTTCCTTTCGTCGTCATCGTCCCTTTGGGTTGCTAAGAATGCAGGACATTCCGTGCAAACTATTCCACAAAACCCAATCATTTTTTCCATCTTGCATCACCTCCTCTCAAAATTCTTATCACTACACAATGGCCAGGGCAGGTCATGTTTTGCTCCACGAAAGATATATAAAACGCAACGGTCTTCTCTGTAGCCCAAAAATCCATTCAACCTTTCATATAACTCGTCTGGAGTGTATTGCCTGAATTCGGAAATGGTATGAATACCTATTTCCTCCAGCCTTTCTGCCATTTTGGGACCAATATTCCTCATAGTCATTAACTCTTTGTTGGATTGATGTTTATCTGGCTTGGGCATCCTCATATCTCCTGAAGAAATTTCTCAAAACCCTTTACTTTCGGTGGCTTTTTACCTTTTCCCTGTTCAATCGTATGCCCTTCTTCAATTAAGCGGTTAGCCTGCCATTTTGCTCCGGCAGGGAATTTTTCGTTCAGGCTGCCGTCTGACTTGATTACACGCCAGTAAGGTGCCGGTTCTTTATCATCGACTAAATCCTCCTCTGCGGCTTCAGCGGCAATTCTGATGAAAATTCCAGTAGCCAATGGGCAGGAATATTCTGCCTCAGCGTCCTTTGCCAGCCGTTTCCTAATCTGGTCTGTTGTAACCAGTTTCCCCCTTTCTACCTTTCGAATCAGGGCATCCACATCCAAAGGCTTTGGAACAACCATCACCCCTTTTGGAGTAACTACCACCTTGGGTAACCCCTTTGCATCTTCCAATTTTTCCCTTGCGGTCTTTCTTTTAACCATTGATTCCTCCTTGTTTTGGTAATTGGTTAAATGGTAACCAATCACCAGTTACCAATTACTTTGTACCAATTTGTCAGTCTTTAATTTCGTGAAGCCCTATCTTTAATCAGGTAAATCTAATCCTAATTCCCTTCTCATCTGCCGAGCACCTATTGTTTTTTGCCCCATCTTTCTTACATAGTTGATTACCTCTCTATCTGAAGAGGCAACGGTGATATTAGAGTTAGGACTTTTACTGACTATTGCCTTAATCACATCATCGGCTGTGGATTCTCGCCCTGAATAGATTATTTCAACCCCTTCTTTCCCTTGCGTAGATTTTTGCCCTGCGTCAAATACTACAGTTATTTGCTCATCTGTCTTTTTTTGATATGAAATCAATAGCTCAACAAACCTATCTCGTTCCTTCTCAAAAGGCTTTCCTCTTAAAGGAGCGGTTTTAGCACTTGATTTAATTACATTATTTCCATCAATAATCAACCACATTTTTATTGCTCCAGTGTAACTACTCACCTATATTAATACTATAGAACGCTGATAACGCTGATTTTTTATGATTAAATAAGATTTTTTTAGTTACAAAAAAACTTTGCGTTTAATTCAGGTTTAATGTTTGTAATTATCTGTGTTCATCATATTTATCTGCGTTATCTGCGTTCTATTTTTCAATAGCTGAGTAATTACATTCCAGTTATTCTGCCTTTGGAATATGGGCAATGGCATCTATCTCTATCTTGATGTCAAAAGGAAGCCTTCCTGCCTGAATGCAGCTACGGGCAGGTCTCGACTCCTTGAAGTACTCCTTATAGACCCCATTCATCGACTCAAAATCATCCATATTAGCCAGGAACACCGTAACCTTAAGCACATTATTCAATGATGAGTCTCCTGCCTCAAGGATTGACTTTAAGTTTTCCAGAGTCAATTTTACCTGTTCCTGTATGTCTCCATACACAATCTTCCCGGTTTTCGGCTCAACAGGCCCCTGTCCAGAGACAAAGAGCAACTCACCAAAAGCAATAGCCTGAGAATATGGCGCCCCAGTTACCGCTCCTTTCTCAGTAAAGATAACCTTCTTTTGCTTTTCGTACATGCTTACTTATCCTCCTTTTCAATCTGGTATCTGATTATTGTCTGGTATTTGGCCGGGTTACCCTTTCCAAACATCCCTGGACCCTTAAGATATTCCTCCTCGTGTGGACCTGCTATCTTGTAGCCGTTATCTTTAATAAAGTTGTGTAACCTTTCAATTGTAGCACATTCCTTGTCGTAAGGACCAATATGGAGGATTTCTGCTACCTCTCCATACTCCCAATAGGTAATCTTGACCTTGAGTCCAGATGAACTCTTTTGTGTTGGTAATGACTCTACACCCTCAGGAACCGGCAAGCCATAGATACTTACCCATTCATCTTTGGGGGTGTCCAATCCCTTCGGCCATCTTGCCCGAGGGGCTGTCTTCCCAATTCCCTTTACCTTTAGCTGATAAATAGTCTTATACAACAGGCCAAATGCCTTTCCACCAGTTACATTCGGGGCGCCTTTTGCCTCTACCGTAATCATCTTTTGCCCTGGCATTGTGCGAATCGCTGGTTCTTTCAGGTGTTCGTATTCACTAAACCTGGGAGCACAACCAAAGAGAAGACCAGAAATTCCTGCTATGACTAATATCTTTCTCATCTTTTTTTACCTCCTTTGCTTATTCTGGGTATTGTCAAAAGTTTTTACCTGAAATTCTCTTAACTCTCTATATTTTCAGGCACTTATGTCCGTTTGGTTTCCCTCCCCCCATTTTTATGATAAAATGGGAAAAAGTACCCACCCCTACCCCCTCATAGGACTTATCATGTCCCACATTTTTTGCTGGACAATTTTTCTACCTCTGCATATATATTTATGCAAATAGGTCGCCCCTACGGGGCTATATTTTCCTGCTTTTAATTCTGCTATTAACAGTTTGCCCCGATGGGGCTGAGTAATTACACATGGATAACAAATATCAGCACTCAGGTAAAACTAACTTAAAACCCTGCCCTCTAAACCCTGACTTAAAATCGCACCTCTCGTTCTATCATTATCTCGTGTTCATCACCTTTTCGCCAGACACCCTCCGGTATCCATTTATATTTCAATGAGGTATTCCCTGACAGGTAATATTCCAATTCTAATTCTTGTTTAAGTCTAAGCCGGGCAAATTCCTCTTCTTCCCAGGGCTTTAATATACCCCGATAACTGACATATAAATTCTCAGAGAGAAATCTTCCAATCTTAAATTCACTCTCTTCAAATACAGATGGAGTCTTTGAAACTTCTTGGGTAACCTCCTCTTTGGTTGATTCTTCAAACATCCGGTCTAATGCCTGAGTTTTAAGCTCAACATCCATACCTAATAATTGACCAATCTGTTTTTCAATAGGCATTAATAAAGTAAGGGCTATTCCCTTACCTATTACCTGTTCAAACCCCAGTTTTAAAATAGTATCCTTATCCGTTGTACCCAGCCCGATATATTCAGTTTTTCCCGCAAGTAATGCGTTCACTATTTGCTCTTCATTCATTGGTGGATAACCACCAAAAGCCGCAAGTGCAGGTTTTCCCTCACCAAGATAACCTTCGTAGGTTAAGGTAAGCCGTCTTTTTTCTAAGCCTGCGGTCGCATAACCGGAAAGATAAGGCATAAAATTAAATTCTCTAAATTCCAGAGATGCCCTTTTTATAGTAAAGTCTTTACCGAGGTAATTTACCCTGCCACCTCCTTTAGCATAAATAACACCACTTGCCCGGACATCACCTCCCTGCATTGAAATCTTAAGCCAACTCCCTTTTCGCTTTATTTTTACATCAACATATTCGTTGTAATATCTGACATTCTTATCCGTAGTAATCATAAGGTTTTCCCATTTAATTCTACCACCAGCACCGGTATTTTTTGTTTTAGGTGGATAGGTAAATCCGGCATTGACCATATTTATCTTTCCAGAACCTATGGGTGATGTAATATCCCCTTTAATCCGTATATCGAGTTCTACGCCCCCTTCTAAAAAACCAAGTATACTTACCGGAATAGGATGAGAGCTTTTTAACTCAACATCTATATTCTTCAATGTAAATGGTGCATTACTTTTCATCACCAGAACACCTTTACCAATCTTTGCCTTGAGAAGGTTACTCACAAACCAATTATTAATAATCCGAATTTGCCCCTGTAATTCAGTAACCTTCTTACTAAACACAACTGTAGTTAATTCACCATCTGTTACTATCAAACTGCCATTAAACTGTGGTTCGTCAAAATAACCGGATATGTGTAACCAACCATCTACCTTGCCTTCTGCCTTTTTTATTTCTTTAAACCATAAGGGCAGGAGTTCTAAATCAGACTTTTCCATTGTAAATCTTATATTACACTTTTTGGCTAATAACTCTATAGAGCCGTCAACCTTTAGTTTTTCCACCTTTGATTTGAATATTTTAACCTCTTCAATCTCTAATTTTTCATTTGAGATAAATCTTATTTTACCTAAAAGGCTATTTGGTTTAAGAGAGGGAAGAAATTCCAATAACCCCTTTTCATAACAGATATTCACCGCTAATGTTTTAAAGGTATCAGATTGATTTATTAACAGATTTTTAGCCTCTAAACTTCCTTTTACCTTATTCCATGGAGTTCCTGTCCCTGAAAAATAAATATTGCCGGCAAAGGTAGTATTACAGAGCATAAAATTATTCATAGTGGCGGTAAGGGCTACCTTGCTATCGGGTTTAAGCTCCACATCGTATTTTTTAAAC
Source organism: Nitrospirota bacterium (assembly GCA_043816605.1). Classification (GTDB taxonomy): domain Bacteria; phylum UBA9089; class CG2-30-40-21; order CG2-30-40-21; family SBAY01; genus JBDRHR01. The sequence goes on along the minus strand of JBDRHR010000106.1, from coordinate 13,946 downwards.
TCCATTGTTCCTCCCTGACCCTGAACAAATAGAAGTTTTTGGAATGATAATAGTTTGTCTTTCAGAATCCATTCAGTCTCACATTTAGCCGCATCAAGACCTGGTATATGTAAATTCTCAATTCCTACGGTAGCCTTTAATCCTAAATTATCTAATTTCCCTTCTACCTTTATCTTGCCCTGAACGATTCCATAAAGGTTCTTAGACGGCAATGATACTAAGCAGGCTAATGTAGTTAAATTTTCACCCTCAGATTGAATGCGTCCGCTAAGGTATTCATCTTTAGTTTGAAATATTCCATAAAAAGTCAACTTATCATTAATTTTTGAGTCTATAATGCGAAGTTCACCGTTAGAATAGTTAATTTTAGCCGATATTTTCGCTATTTTATTTTGATTAATAGTTATTTCTTTAGAGCCTAATTCTGCTGATATAATCGGGTGAGTAATATCTCCCAAAACATTTCCGGTCAGATTAAATTCTCCATTAAACCGTTTAAAATATGGATAAGGCATATCCTGATAATTCATCCCCAATAGAGAAAATTTTAGATTAAGATTACCTTTAGTATTAACTATACCGGATGTCGTCAATATCCCACTATCACCAAAGACAATACCCGATTTTTTAATGGTAAATATTCGGTTAGCATAAGTAAAACCTATTTCCCCTCTGTCGATAACAAAATTATTGATTTTTCCATCGGTAAGTTTCAGAAGACCGGTAACAGGTTTAAAACATGGAACAGGTTTAGAACCTGAAAGTTGTGATTTTGAAAGATTACCAGTAAATTTAACTTTACTGCTAAAAATTATATCTTTATATTTCAAGTCGTAAACCCTGCCTTCTAAATCCATAAATATAGCCTGTGGATTGGTTAAATCAATCTTACCCGACATATCCATTTTTTGTGGTTCATTTATGTCCAGATGTTCAATATAAACCGTATTTTTTATTTTATTAAACTCAAAATTGCCAGTTAGATGCTTACAACGAGGCAAGCCTCCATCGGCTAAATTTACCTTTACCGATTCACCCATGACAGTAATTTTTCCTTGAGATACTTGATTCAAGTTAAATTCTCCATCAAAGGTTCCTTTAAAGCCTTTAGTTAATATGCCCAGGTCAATATCCTTAGTTTTAATTTGGAGGGAGGTAGTTAGAGGCTCAGTAAAGGTGAGTTTACCTGCCACGGTCAATTGCTTACTTTGTGGAGAGGTAGAGATACTCAAGTTTGGGAGGCTTGCCTCGTTATGGTTATAGATTAAGCTACCCTGCCAATTAAAGGGTGAGCTATGGTCAACAACGATATTTTCTGCCTTAACCTGTCCCCCAATTAGTTTTGTCTTGTCGCTTAATTTACCATCAAAGGTTATATTGGCACAAATATCTTTATTGAAAAGTTTTGCCCCCAATAATACCCCGGTGAGTGATAAAGAAAAAGGTTGATCTATATCCTCTCTTATTCCTTTTCCGGCTAAAACTATTTTCCCTTGAGGCTGAATGAGTTGCGAGGTAAATTTTATGGATTTTGTGTCTCCCTCAATCTTTGCGGTTATTTCTTTAAATAATGGATTCCCCAACGAGGCAAGCCTCTCTAATTTTAGATTACCGCTATATTGAAGGAAGGCTTGCCTCGTTGCTTTTAATTCCCCTTTGACTATTATTTCTCCTGTAAGCGTACCATTTTGTAATCCCTTCTTGCCTGATAACGCTAATAACGGAAGTAGATTACTTTTATCGAATTTAGCCTTAAGGTCGAGTTCTTTAGGGGTAAACCCTTTTTGCAAGGCTAATTTACCCTTTATTTGTGTTCTTTGAGCTATAACCAAGTTGATGTCATCCAAGGTGTTATCCTTATACCTGAATTTAGCCTGAATAGGAAATTTATATCCTGTGGGTGTCTGATTAAGTAGTTCTACCTCTCCCAACAGGCTAAAATCTTGTTCGAAATCTAATTCACCTTTAAATTTTAATTCGCTCCTTAAATCCAGTCTTTTTAGATAGGGGAAAATGTCCCCAAACCCTTTTAAATAAAAATTAGAGGTGCTCAATTCAATAGAGGCTTGCTTTGCGTTCATATCGTTCATATAGAATTTTTTGGTAGTAACATCAATATCTTTAAATTTAAACTTGAGGTTATTGGCGTTCAGACTACGGTCAGAGGATAAAGAAAGATTACCGGTGATATTTGTCAGAGGGGCTTTTAGCCGGGTTAATTTAATTGTGCCTTGCTTTATGCCTAAATTGCCTGAATCTAATTTTATATCTTTATCCTGAATTTGACCTCGCAAATTTCCACTTATTTTGCCTTCTAATAAGTTAGCCCAAGGTGTCTTTAAAAATCCGGCATAAGCGGATACATCTGCCCTTATTATTTTTAGGTTGAAACCTGCCTGCAGTGGAGAGGTTTGATAGATGTTACCACTTACCTTTATTTGGTGTCCCAGACGAAGATGGAAATAAGGTGGAGGTCCTTGTGGATAATAAGAAAAATATAGAGGAGAAAGTGTTATTTGAGTACCGAATATCTTATCCTCAATTGATACCGTTGCATTTTTTATGAAGATAGGCATTGCCGGAGGTTCTTTTCTTGGCTTAGGCTGTGGCTTAAAAAGTGAGGCAAAATTCCAATTACCGGCTTTATCCCGGCGAAGTGACAGATAAGGGTCAACAACCACTATTTTAGATATCCCTGTCGCCAATTTACCTGAATGGATAATGGGTGTCCATAGATTGTATTCACAGATGAGCCTTTTTATTTCCACGATAGGGGCAGATAAATGATGGAGTTTTATTCCCTCAAGGATAATCTGATTTGGGAATTTGAAATACAGGGTTTTTATTTCAATCTTACCGTTTATTTTTTTCTCAACTTCAGTAATAATCTTATCTCTGGCAAAGCCTTGTGGAATGCCTTTTTGCCAGACATAATAGACTCCAATACCTGACAAGATAATGGTTATAAAGATGATGATGGAAATCCTCATACTTAAAATTATACCCTAAAATCAGGAATTGTCAATAGAAAAGTGAGAAAGTGAGTAATCGGTCAGTTATCAGGAGGGATAGAGTTTGTAGTAACCGCATTTATGCGGTTATTTGCCTTAAATCTACCCGCTAAAGCGGGTTACTACGAACAAATTTCCCCCAAAGACTGACCGATTATGAAAGTGAGCAGGAAAGGAAACCTTATGTGAATTCAACTTTCTTGCTTTACCTAACAAAGAATAAGCCTAAAATGAAGACCAAATAAAATCCACCGCTGGCTAACAGGACATAAGGATTGACCCTTTCTTGCATAGTTAGTGAAATGTATAAAATGGTAGCAGACACGATAGGAATACATCCCACAAGTATAGATATACCTTCTAATTTCCATGGGGTGAATAAAATACCTAAGGTGACTAAAACGCAGGATTGAAAGATTAGTGAGCTGGTTATATCCCCTACGGCTAAGGTATCCTTGCTTTCTTTTAACCGTTCCATTAAATTAAGTTTTGAAGGTATCTCAATGACGAGAGGGATAAAAATAATTGCTAAAATTAATCCTGATAAAGCAGATTGTGTCCCTCCTGTCAAAGCTATTTCTTTCATAGTATGAATAAAAAGCCCTGCCCCACCTATTAAAGCGATTAAAGATAAGATAAGTTGAAAAAGAATATTTCCTAAGGTAAAATCTCCATGAGGAGCAAAATATAAAGGGGTATAAAGTTCTTCTGAAACCATTTCTTCATAAACTACATTTCGATACAGGTAATAGCCATATATAATTAATAAAACTAAACCAATGAATACCTGTGGAACTTTGTCTACAAGAAATCCCGCAAATATAGCAAATGTATAGGAAATCAAGAAGAACTTTATATCTCTAGCTATAAGGAGAAAATCAGCATCTACTTCCTTTTCTCGCTCACCTTTTTTAGCCAGGGATAGGATGATATATCCAGTAATAAAAAATCCTAATGTTGACAATACAAATGGTGCTCCAAGAACAGCCCCCATACCAATCTGTATCGTTTCTCCCCCCCTTAAGAAAGTAAAGGCTATAAAAGGAATTATAACCTGGGGAAGAGAAGTTCCTATAATTGATAGGACACTTCCCGTAGTCCCCTCTAACTCAAATGTTTTTCCTAACCAATTCATAGCATTATTGAAGAAAATACATGAAATAGCTATCAATCCTATACTTAAGATAAATAAAATAATGATGATAAAATTATCCATTCTTTTCCTCCATTATTAATTATTAATTGATAATTGATAATTAAATATTTAATCCCATCCGTTTTTCATCAATACTACCTATAAGTAATTTAGCCGCTTGTGATGGGTCGGTTTCTAAAATAATCCTTCCTTCGAATAATTCTGATACCTTTTCAGTTAATATTTTAGTAATCAGGTCATTACGAATAATTGATTCGTTAAATCCAAAATGTACGGGTATTCCTAAACTTAAAATGCCAAAGCCAATAGCTGATGGCATTTCTATTCCCAATTCATTTACTATGGCGACGATAGGAATGTCTTTCAGTTTAATCTGAAGTCTGGTAGATATAGCAAAGAGGAGATTTAAGATATGTGCGAAGTCAATCATACTTCCAAAGTGCCAGACAGAGGGTAAAGCCCTTTCAATATTGGTTGTTTTGGCTAACTTGCATAAAACATTTCCAAGTTCTCTACCGGTATATTCCATAATCGCATTAGCATCCAAAAATCCTGCCTCAAGACAAGAATAACTACTACATCCTACAGTCAATATTAATATATTTTTTTTCAGAAGTTCTTTAATTATCTGAATGTAGGCATCATTGAGTTTTGTGCAACCAATTAATAAAGCAAAACCACGGATTTCATTAGATACAAGCCAATCAAGTAAAGGTTTCAGAGGGTCCTTGGGATTTAGCCGGGTTAAAATACCAAGACACTCATCAAATGAGAATCCAGCTGAAAAAGATTGCTTTGTAAATGTTATGGGTGGTTTAGTTACCTTACAGAATTTCTTACGATTAGTAAAGTTTTTGATTGCCGTATCTACAATCTCTTTTGCCATATTATCAATATCTTTTGTTTGGTCATACCTGATAAATTTTGTATGAAAACTACTACAAGGCAAGCCTTTTACCATTTCCTCAAGATGAGGATAAACACAGCCAAAATCTGCGGCTACTACCTCAACTAAACCTGTATTTATAGCAAATTCTTGTTGGTCGGCACTTCCCCCAAAACAGAGACCATGTCGTCCGAGGAGTTCATTACCAACACAACCCATACCAAATACATTTATTCCCCTTGCCTCTTGAGTTTTAACTATATTTAGTATTTCCTCAGATTTTGATAATTCAATAATTCTGTCTCCCAATAAAGGAAGATGTCCAAGCAACATAATATTTACCGAATCTTTGTCTAAAATTCCTAATCCTGCCTTTGAAGTAAATAATTTAGCTGGTGGAAGGATGGCATCTTGAAGTTCTGAAGCAATAATCATTGTCCCTAAGTTTGCTAATCCAAGTCTAAAGCTTTGCATCAAAAAATCTTCTGGATTTGAACTTGTACCCATTGTAAGTAAATGAGTTGCAGATAAGATTTCACTTGAGGTTGAATGAGGCAAAATGTTTATTTCAGTAAGGTTTTGCATTATCAATTTAGGGAAATATTTAGAGATAAAGGTCATGGGATTATGTTCTGAATTTTCAATGTCACAAAGTGCCTTTTGGGCTATTTCTTTTTTATCTACGATTATATCAAGCTTCTTGGCTATTTGTTCTAATTTTCCTTCGTTTTTTATTGAGGCTTGCCTCGTAGAATTATCTAACAAAAAAGAGGCGATATGTTTAGCATAAATCGATGTAGAGACAGTCCCTTTTATAAGTGAGGAGAGGATATTTTTAGCCAGAATTGTATTTAGTGTATCTCCACAACTCCCTTTTGTTTTTTTGCGGTGGAGTAATTTTAAATGAAGAGGAAGGTCATCACGCCAGACATGACAGGGTCCCATTGAACATTGAGTACAACAGGTTGATAATGAGCCAAAAGGACATAGCGTTGATTCTAATTCCGTTTCTATCTTTTTCATAACATACACATAATCCTTCAGTTACGGGTGGAGACATCCCCCTAACCCCCTTCAAAGGGGGAATAAATAAAAGTTGCTGCATAATAAATTCCCCCTTTGAAGGGGGTTAGGGGGATGTTTTTCTTGCCCAGTCAAAAAGTAACCCCCCGTAACTGAAGGGTTACAAGTACACCCTTTTTATATTTTGGATTTTGGATTTTGGATTTTTTTGTCTTCCTTCAATCTAAAATCCCAAATCGAAAATCGAAAATCCTACCTCATTTAGGAGCCGGCAGAATATGCGGAGTGATATAAATAACAAGTTGTGATTGATCTTCGTGTTTTGATAAATTTTTAAACAGATACCCAATAATTGGGATACGACCTAAAATAGGAATTCTGGATTCACCTTCTGTTTTCTTTGATTGAATTAATCCACCAATAATAATTGTCTCTCCATCTTTAACTCTAATAGTAGTTTGAATCTTACGGTTACTGGTAACAGGTAAAGCACCACCTCCAGCTGCTACTTCCGTTTCGGCTATTTTATCACTTATCTCTGGTGAAACATTAATATTAATTTCATTAGAGGCAGTTACCCAGGGTTTAATTTTTAATTTTATTCCTGTCTCTACTACCCTTGGGACACCTACAGGTTCTAACCTTCCCGTAGCCTCATTATATCGCATTTCTCGATATCGATATTCAGTCAAGACATCAATATTTGCCTCATGACCATTTAAGGTAGCAATTCTTGGGTTAGCCCTTATGGTCGCTTTTCCTGCCTTGATTAAAGCCTTTAAGCTTACGGCAAATTCTTTATTTAATTTCCCTGATCCATAAGTTATCTGACCAAGAAATGGGTTCAGGTTAATATGCCCTTCTTGATACTTTCCTTCCTGTAGTAGTCCTAAGTCGGTGCCAAAACTTGTTGTGTAATCAACGATTAATGCCTCAATCATAATTTGAGGTGCGGGCTTATCTATTTGAGAAAGATACTCCTTTACCTTATCAATTAGTTGTTGAGTACCTACAATCGCCAGGGCATTCTGGTCTTTAAGTATTTTAATATTTGTTTTGGGAAAGGCATCAGGTAATGAATTTAGTGCCTCATCTACATTCATCCAATTTATTTTAATTACCTCAGAATTAATAAATGTAAGAGAAGATGGTTTTAAAGATATGCCCTCTCCAATAATATAAGTTTCATTAACCTTAGCATAAGTAAAATTAGTTCCTTCTAATATCAACCTTAATAATTCCTCTAAGGGAACATTGGTCAAATGGGCATCTACAGCTCCCTTTACATAACCGGCAGTAACTATATCAATATTTCCTGCAATAGCGATAGCCCTTAGGACCTCATCTAATTCTGCGGACTTTAAATCTGCGGTAAACAATCCTTCTTTGGTAAGTATAACAGAAAAGGTTTTTTTGCCTTTCATCTTGGTTACCTGGAATATCTCATTAACCTTTTCCACACTAAATCCATTTGTTTCTAAAAGAGCCCTTAACCCAATCTCTAATGGAGTATTTTCAAGGTTAGAAGATATTTCTCCTGTAACCGACATATCAGCAACAATATTTATACCTCCTTGAATAGATATCTCACGTAATATTTTCTGGATATCTGCACCTTTAATATCAAGAGATAGAAATCCATTTTTGACACTAATTGTCTTTATCTTTTCTTCTTCTTCTCCTGCTGTGCCGACAACATATATATCTTTAATTTTACGATATTTAAATCCACCTGTTCTAAGTATTCGTTCCAGACCTACCTCTACAGGCACATTTTTTAGATATATGGATATTTCTCCTGCAACAGATTTATCTGTAACGATATTAACCCCACTTTCTAAAGATATCGCCCGCAGGATTTCATTAATATCCACCTTCTTGGCATCTAATGTTAGATAACCTCGTTCTATAGACAAGGTATATGGTTTTTTAGGTACCAATTTGGTTACTTTATAAATAATTCCTTCTTTTGTATAGGTTAAGCCATAAGCATTAAGAAGTGCCATTAATCCTGTATCAAAAGGGACTTTGGTAAGATGTATAGTTACCCGTCCTTTAAGTGGTTCATCTGAGACAATATTGACTTTTTGCTGGGAAGCTAATGCCCGTAAGACATCATTTATATCCGCATCCTTGAAATCAACAGTGATAAATTGAGGTAGCACTTCCGACACAGGTGGAATTTTTCCCTCAGCATAAACTATTCCCTGACAACTAATTAAAAGAAATAAAATAATTAGTCCTATCCATTTTTTAAAAATCATTCTTATGTCCTCATTTTCATTTTTTAATTCTTTTAGAATTCATGTCCATAATTAGAGTAATAGACCGTAGAATTTTGATTATTAAATGCGTTACTATCCCTATGATTACAATTTATTCTGACATCGCCTCCGGTAGAGCTATATATCCATCCCGCACTATCATTAATCTGGTTTTGTGAAATTTCCCCATAAATTTCCGTAGCTACATATTCTACATGTTCTTCATACTCTGGAGTATGGGGATGTGGATTAGGTCTTTGGAGAGTAGCTTTAGGTATTTTTTTTATATAAATAGGTATAAAAGCAGGGAATGTCTCTTCTCCTATTGTAAAGGTTTCAGTATTTAATTTTCTTGGCCATATTCCTCTGGTATCTGCGAAGTAAATAACGACAGATGATCGCAATGCCCCTAAATTTGACTTTGTAGCGGCTTCCTTTGCTTTATCAATTAATTGAACGAATTTAACTACGCTTATTGCCGCTAATACCCCTATTATTCCTACTACTATCATTAGTTCAAGAAGAGTAAAACCTCCCTTTCCTTTTTTATTCATTGATTCCCTCGTTAAGGAAGTGAAGGAGTGAAGGAGTTAAGGAGTGAAGGAAGTGAAAAACTCTTTCACTCCTTAACTCCTTAACTCCTTCACTTCCTCACTTACCTACTAATAATACTTGACATCATAAAGATAGGTAGATACATACAAATAACAATTGCTCCTACTACTACCCCTAAAACAACAATTAAAAGGGGTTCTATTAAAGAAGCTAAGGCAGAAACCGCCATATCTACTTCTCTATCATAATAATCCGCTACTTTCATCAGCATATTATCTAAGGCACCTGTTTCTTCTCCAACTGAAACCATCTGAATAACCATTGGAGGGAAAACCCCACATTCTCGTAACGGGTCAGTAATTCTTTCTCCTTCTCGTATAGCACTTCGAGCCCCCATCACGGCTAATTCTACTATTTTATTACCAGAGGTTTTAGCGACTATTTCTAATGCCTCTAATATTGATACACCGCTTCTGACTAATGTACCCAATGTTCTGGCAAAACGAGATACAGCTATCTTACGGATAAGGGGTCCAAATACAGGAATTTTTAAGCATAGCGAATCAAAGGTTATTCTGCCTTTTTCTGTTTTTGTCACCAGAAGTCTAACAACAATAAAAATCATTACTCCGAATAAAATCATATAAGGAAGATATGCCCTCATCAGGTCGGAAAGATTAATTAAAAGTTGTGTTGGTAAAGGAAGTTTTGCTCCAAAACTGTCAAAAACCCCTTTAAATGCAGGAATAACAAAGGTTAATAAGAAGAGAACAATTCCTCCAGCAACGACACTTACTACAGCTGGATAAGCCATAGCTGCCCGTACCTTCCTTTGTAAAGACTGAACTGCCTCTAAATAGGAAGAAATTCGCTCTAATACTTCGTCCAGAACACCTCCTGATTCTCCTGATTTAACCATACTGGTGTATAATTGATTAAATACACCTGGATGCTTACTCATAGCCATAGTAATTGATGCCCCTTTTTCAATATCTTCTCTTATCATCATAATGATATTTTTAAAATTTTTGTTTTCTACCTGATCGATTAAAACATTTAAACACTGGACAATTGGAATACCTGCATTTATCAATGTGGATAACTGACGGGAGAATAACACTAAATCCTTTAATCCTACTCTATTGAGTAGAGCGAAAGACATTTTATTCAATGACTCCATAAAAGGATTAAGTCTTTCTTCCTCTGCAGAGATAACCATAAGATGTTGTTGCTTAAGCCTTAATATTACCGAGCGTTGAGACTCAGCTTCAACACTACCGGTTACTACTGTTCCATTTATGTTTCTTGCTTTATAAACATATTTTGGCATCTTTTAATTCACCTCATTATAATTATCAATTAATAATTAATAATTATCAATTATTAATTATTAATACCCAACTCTTGCTGATCTTGATGTTCCTAATAATTGTTTTAAACTCTCAGATTCAGGGGAATAATTCAACGCATCTTCATAAGTAATCATTCCTCGGTTATATAAGTCCACTATGGACATGTTCATGGTTGACATTCCATGTTGTTTACCTGATTGCATCAAGGTATATGCCTGATGGATTTTTCCATCCCTGATTAAATTGCGTATTCCAGGGGTAGCAATCAGGACTTCACAGCACATTACCCTTCCTTTTCCCATAGCGTGAGGGATAAGTACTTGAGAGAATATCCCCTGGATAGCAAATGAGAGTTGAGCTCGCACTTGTTGTTGTTGATGAGCAGGGAAAACATCAATTATTCTATTTACAGATTGAATAGCATCCGGGGTATGTAATGTAGCAAAAACTAAATGACCTGTCTCGGCAATAGTTAATGCGGCAGAAATAGTCTCTAAATCACGCATCTCTCCTACTAAAATAACATCAGGGTCCTGCCTTAACATATATTTTAAGGCATTGGCAAAGGATTTTGTATCAGAACCTACTTCCCGTTGACAGACAAGAGAACTTTTATGTCTATGAAGAAATTCAATCGGGTCTTCTACGGTAATAATATGTTCTTTTCGATTGACATTTATATAATCAATAACAGCCGCAAGTGTGGTTGACTTGCCACTGCCGGTAGGTCCTGTAACCAATACTAATCCTGCAGGTACTTCAGCCAGGTCCTTAATTATTGGAGGAAGACTCAATGACTCAAATGTTGGTACTTCATTAGGAATACTTCTCAGAGCCGCACCTACTGTTCCCCGCTGCCGAAAGACATTCATTCGGATTCTACCTACATCTTTAACCCCAAAGGATAAATCTAATTCATTGGATTCTTCAAATCGTCTTTTATGGTCATCCGTTAAAACACTATAAACTAATTGTTGGCACAAATCCGGTGTAAGTTTCTCACAATCTTCTATGGCACTTATAGAGCCATCAATCCGAAGTTGTGGTGCTGCTCCTATAACTAAGTGAATATCCGAAGCCTCTCGTTCAACCATTAGATGAACTAAAGTTTCCATGCTATACATAATCTTGCTCCTTAGGTAATTAAGGTTAAGGTTAAGGTTAAGCAAAATCTCTCAACCTCAATCTTAACCTTAACCTTGAGTTGTCCCGTATTCAATACTTTCTTCAAAGCTTAATTTTAACATCTCTTCTAAAGTAATTGTTCCTCGTATTACTTTTTTCAAAGCAGACTCTTTTAATGAAATCATACCCATGTTTTCAGCCGCCTCTTTAATTGTTTGAGAAGGTTCACGCATCAAAATAAGCTGGCGAATTTCATCATTCATAATCATGGCTTCATATACGCCGATTCTACCTTTATATCCAATATTATTGCATTTATCACATCCTCGCCCTCGATATAGAGGAAACTCCTTATGTCCCTCAATTTTAATTCCAACACTTCGGAGTGTTTGAGTGGAGGCAGAATAAGATTCTTTGCAAGATGGACATATCTTTCGGACCAACCTTTGAGCAACAATTAGTAAAACAGTAGATGAGATTAAAAATGGTTCAATGCCCATATTAAGTAATCGAGTTGCTGCTCCTGCCGCATCATTAGTATGTAATGTAGAAAGGACTAAATGCCCTGTTAAAGCGGCATTGATAGCTACCTCAGCCGCTTCTCTATCCCTTATTTCACCTACCATAATTATATCCGGGTCCTGTCTTAAAAAAGCCCTGAGACCATCAATAAAATCTAATCCTATTTCAGGTTTTACCTGCACCTGATTTATGCCAGGCAATAGATATTCAATAGGGTCTTCAATCGTTAGTATATTTTTATCATCTGAACTTATGGTTCTTAAAGTAGAATAAAGTGTAGTTGACTTACCACATCCTGTGGGTCCTGTAACTAAGATAATACCATGTGGTGCTTTAATATATTTTTTATAAAGTGGTAATACCTTTGGTTCAAATCCTAAGTCCTCTAATTCCACACACATATTAGAAGCATCAAGGATTCTCAAGACTGCCTTTTCTCCAAAGGTAGTAGGGATAACCGAAACTCTGAAATCTATATCCCTTTTTTCATATCTAACCTTAAATCTACCATCTTGCGGTAATCTGTGTTCGGCAATATCCATCCCGGACAGAATTTTTATTCTTGAAACAATAGAATTCTGAAACCGTTTGGGTGGAGAAGGAACTGTATATAAAATCCCATCAATTCTATTACGAATTTTAACGGATTTTTCTTGTGGCTCAATATGTATATCCGAGCCTCTTGATTTAATAGCATCAACTAAAATATAATTTACTAAATCAACGATAGAAGGTTCTGTCCCTCTTTTTATTAAATTGCTCAAATCCTCTTCCTGGATGATTACCTCTTCTTTAACTACCTCAACCTCTGATTTAGAACCCATTTTCTTAATCAAATCATCCATCGAAATAAGTTTCCCATAATGTTTTTCTATGGCATTTTTTATTTCTGATTCAGTGGCGATAACTGTTTTAATAAAAGACCCACTTCGAGAACTTAATTCATCTATGGCAATCACATTCAGAGGGTCAACCATGGCAACAACTAATGTATTATCATGTTTACTTATTGGCAAAACTAATTCCCGTCTTATAATATTTTCCGGAATGATACTCTTCATCGGCATATCGATATTATTTAATTCGGATGCTTTTGCCCTTGGTATACTTAGTTCTTTGGAAAGAAAATCTGCAATTCCATCATCACTTAGAATCCCTAATTCCACCAATATGCATGCCAGCCGTTCCCCTCGTTTCTTTTGAACCCCTAATGCCTCATTAAGCTGGTTATAATTAATAACGCCTCGCTCAACTAACATTTCCCCCAGTCTAAGTTTCCCCCTTTTGACAGAAGGAACAACTTCCCTTTTTTGCTTATTTTCTTTCTCCGGTATTTTCATTTTTAACCTCTTATTTGTAAGCATCCAGGTATCAGTAATCAGTTTTCAGAAGGATTAAGTATCTCCTTCTCTCAAAGTGAGTGAAGGCATAATATTCACTCCTTCCCTTTGTTTCCTTGTCTTAACTGACACCTGACACCTGACGGCTGAATACTTACTATAATAGTATATACTATCAATATCGGAATGTCAATTAAAAAAATTAAGTTTTTTATTTAAAAACTCGTAATCGTTCAGGTGATGTAATAAAGGAGAAAAGGGGAAAATGGTTTTTTTGAAGAATGTTGCGAAGCAAGAAATGGAGAAAAAAGAAGGGAAATTAGGGATAAGAGATGAGATATTAGGGATAAGGGAATTTCACTTATCTCTATCATCTTGCCACTCGCCCAGGTCAAAGAATTGTAACACTTTAGCCACCTGAAGTGGAACTTTGGTAATCGGTATCCTATATTACCTGATTACCAGGTGAAATTGCAGGATAACCAGACACTACAAGTAATGGGTCAGTTATCAGGGGGAGAAAAGGGGTCCAGGATTCGAGGGTTCAAGGGTTTGTTTTCCCTTATTCCCCTCGACAAGCTGTTACGGAACTAAAAAATTACATAAAAAAATAAAAAAAAGATAAAGGAGATGAAGGTAGTGGTGGGTAGTACGATGGATGCATTTGAGTGGGCAGGAAGCCATTTATATTCCATAAAAAAGTTATTTTGAT
>JBDRHR010000105.1:0-14452 GCA_043816605.1 Nitrospirota bacterium | reverse complement strand
CACTTGACCCCTCAACCTCTTGAATCCTTTTTATATTTTCCACCAATAACTGAGGAATTAAAAAAACATAATCGGTCAGTTACGCAGGGGAAAACATCCCCCTAACCCCCTTCAAAGGGGGAATATGGCACAATTCCGTTTTATTCCCCCTTTGAAGGGGGTTAGGGGGATGTTCTTCTTGCCCGGTTAAAAAATAACCCCGCGTAACTGACCGATTACTTAAACATTATGTTCCTGCTCGTGAAATAGAAGAGTGCTTTCAAAATATTAGCGTCATCATTCCTCATAAAAAATACAAAGACCGTAAAGTTATGCTTGGCGTAACGAATGGAGAAAGATGTCTTTTCATTATTTTTCAGCATAAAAGCAAAACCCTTGCCAGACCAATTAGTGCCAGGGATATGAATGAAAAAGAAAGGAGGATTTACAAAAAACAAATAGGCTATGAATAGAACAAAAGAAAACATTGGAATCAATACCGAATTAGAGAAAGCTACCTTAGATGATTTTGACTTAAGCAAAGCCCGGATGTATTCCCCAAACCCCAAATTTAAGTCTATGATTCCTACATCAATCCGTCTACCTCAGTATAAAATCGAATTGGCAAAGATGATTGGACATATTAAAGGGATTAAATATCAAACCCTTTTGAAGATGTATATGCATGAAGGAATAACTCGTGATCAGAATCTTTTGTCAAAATATTCAGGTTGACCATAAGAAATTATATTTGCCACAAAAGCACGAAGGCACAAAGTAATACATTGCAAATTTATCATTGCAAATTTTAAATTTAAAATGCTGAATGCTGAATTTGCAATTTGAAATAAATTTTTTGTGTCTTAGTGGCAAAATTCCCTTATTCACTTATCAATTTTATTATGGGAGGAAAAACAAATTGGAAAAATTATGGAAAAAAATTAATGCTCAAATAGGACAAAAGGAGGTTTTTGAGTTAGCCGAAAGACTCCAAATTTTACCTATTACCGCTCAAATACTTATCAGTAGAGGGATAACCAATCTTGATGAGGCTAAAAAATTCATTTCGCCTGACTTAAATGGTTTCCATGACCCATTTTTACTAAAAGACTTAGACAAGGCAATTGACCGCATCAAACTTGCCCTTGACAAAAAAGAAAAAATCTTAATTTACGGTGATTATGATGTCGATGGGACAACCTCAATCGTTTTGTTAATGCGTGCCTTATCCCCATATACCTCCAACCTCTACCAGGCAAGCCTGATTTATTACATCCCGCATAGATTAACTGAAGGATATGGTTTAAGTAAAGAGGGAATAGAATTTGCTAAGATAGAAGGTGTCAAACTTATCATTACGGCTGATTGCGGTATCTCGGCTGTCGCTGAGATAGAAGACGCTAATTCATCAGGTATTGATGTCATTGTTACCGACCATCATGAGATAACAGAAAATCTTCCTCCTGCCTTTGCCATAATTAATCCTAAGCAACCAGGATGTCAATATCCGGATAAAAACTTAGCCGGTGTTGGTGTGGTAATGAAACTAATTCAAGGGCTTATGAAACAAGGGTATTCTGCAATTGACTTTAATACCATCTTAGAATTTGCCGCTCTGGGAACCGTAGCTGATATTGTTCCTCTAATTGGTGAAAACAGAATTATTGCCAAATATGGTTTAGCTCAAATTCAGGAGACACAAAATATAGGATTAAAGGCATTAATTAAGGTTTGTGGACTTGAAGGAAAGAAGCTTAATTCAGGGGATATTGGTTTTAAATTAGGTCCGAGAATTAATGCTATGGGTAGATTAGAAGATGCAAAGTTAGTTATCCAGCTATTTCTTACAGATTCAAGGCAAGAAGCAGAAGATATCGCTAAAATCCTTGATGAACATAACCAGAAAAGGCAAAAGATTCAAGGGCTTATCTTTGATGAAGCAGTAGAGTCTGTAATTCCTGAACAGGATAAAGATGTAATTGTTATGGCAAATAATAATTGGCATTCAGGGGTAATAGGCATTGTTGCCTCAAAAATAGTGGATAAATATTACCGACCTACGATACTTATTTCCTGCCAGGATGGATTAGGTAAAGGTTCAGGAAGAAGTATCCCTAATTTCAATCTATTAAATGCCCTTGTCCAATGTGATGATTTATTAGAAACTTATGGTGGTCATGAACAAGCCGCAGGATTGACTATAAAACTTGAGAAAATAGAGGAATTCAGACAAAGAATTAATGATTATGCTAAAGGAGTCCTCCAGAAAATTAATGGACAACAACGAGGTGGTACACCTCCTTCATTAGAGGTATTCGAGGTGCAACTAAAGGATATAAGTTTTGGATTGATTAATGAACTCGAAGATTTACTTTCACCCTTTGGTATAGGAAATCCAAGACCTGTCTTTTCAACAAACGCATTAGAGGTTTCAGGTAGTCCAATGATTGTCGGCAATAACCACCTTAAATTCAAGGTAAAAGATAACTCCCCGAAGGTAATTGAGGCGATTGGATTTAATATGGGAGATAAAATAACTGCTGTAAGGGATGCAGAATCAATTGCCTTAGCCTACATGCCTCAAATAAACACCTGGCAGGATAGACAATCTCTACAATTAAACATTAAAGATATAAAATAGGACATATAGGACGGATAGGACATATAGGACTAATCAATGGAAAGAGATATTTTATCTATTACAGAATTAACTAAAAACATAAAAAGTATCCTGGAGGGTAATTTCCGAAATGTATGGGTAACCGGCGAGGTGTCAAACCTGAGGATTCCCACATCCGGGCATATGTATTTTACCTTAAAGGACGAAGCCTCACAAATAAAAGCGGTAATGTTCCGCAACCGATGTGTTTTTTTACAGGTTAAATTAGTTGATGGGATGAAGGTTATTGTGCGGGGACATGTTACTGTCTATGAACCGCGGGGTGATTACCAAATATCGGTAGAAGAGTTAGTTCCTGCAGGTGTTGGCTCTCTTTATGTGGCATTGGAATTATTAAAAGAACGATTGAAAAAGGACGGGTTGTTTGACCCATTACATAAAAAACCTATTCCAACTCTTCCGCAATGCGTGGGGATAGTTACCTCTCCTACCGGTGCAGTGATTCGAGATATTTTGAATATCATCACCCGAAGATTTTATAATATTGAGGTAGTTATCTACCCTGTCAGGGTTCAGGGAGAGGAGGCACCTGGCGAGATAGTTCAAGCCATCAAGCATTTTAACAAAATGTCTCAAAAACCAGAGGTACTTATTCTGGCTCGAGGTGGTGGGTCAATTGAGGACTTATGGGCATTTAATGATGAGCGGGTAGCAAGGGCAATTTTTGATTCCAGAATTCCTATCATTTCAGCAGTTGGACATGAAACGGATTTTACGATTGCCGATTTTGTAGCCGATTTGCGAGCCCCAACGCCGTCTGCCGCCGCAGAATTGGTAGTTAAAAATAAACAGGAATTAAATGCTACGCTAAATTCTTTAGTTATCCGCCTGAAAAATATGATGAGGGGACAATTATCTCACCTTTTGATTAGATTCCAAAGATGTGAGCAATCCCCGGTCTTCTTATACCCAGAGCAAAATATCCTTCAATTTCAACAAAGGGTGGATGATGCGGTTAATACACTTATGCTTCTAAATTCCCACTTAATGGAGCAAAAAAAGGCTAAACTCCAAAATCTCACAGACAGACTTGGCACTTTATCCCCGCTGGCTATTCTTTCTCGAGGCTATAGCATTACCTCTAAATTGCTTACCGGAGAAATAATTAAGAATGTAGATTGTGTTGAAATAGATGATGATTTGGAAATCAGGCTACATCAAGGGCAAATAATCGCCCGGACAATTAGTACAAATCCATAACCCACTTCCCATCGTGTTCAGGATTGGGAATTATCCTCTGTGATTTTGTGTTCACAACAAGGTCCATACTTTCTAATACCAGATATCCTATTAGAGGTGGCGTGGTTATATCATTCTCCATTACCTGCATTTCAATGTCTCTATCCTGAATAATAATCACCGCCCCATAAAAGATACGCCGATTCACCCGTCCATTTGCAGTTGATATTTCCCGTGTATGTGAATACAATAGCCCTAATTTCTCAATTACATCTGGTGGCAAACATAAATATGCCGCACCGGTATCCACCACCCCCTCGATTTCAACAATTCTTATTTCATCCTCTTTAGCCATTCCTTTAGAATGCAATACAATATCACCAAAATTCTTCACTATAACCTTTTCCATAGTTCTTCCCATTTTATTTACCTCCAATTTTGTATTTTTCTTCTACCTCTTTTATTTCCTCTACCCAATCCTTTTTATCCCTCTCATAACCTTTTTTGCCTTTCTTTGTCCCATGGGGTTTAGTTGCCGGTGGAATTGGCTTACGGATGGTTTTCCAGAGCGGTTTTTGCCTTCTATTTATTCCTTTGGGCATGTTCTTCCTCCATAAAAAGACTTAATTCACCACAGAGGCACAGAGTTCACGGAGAAAGTAAACTTTCGTAGAAAAAATACAACCTTTCATTAAATCATTTATTCTCTGTGTCCTCCGTTATTCTCTGTGTCCTCCGTGTCTTCGTGGTGCATACTTTCCTGTTTTTCTTTCCATAGCCGGACGGTAAATGAATATTCATCTTCGATTAAATCCGGCATGGTGTCATTATGTTTAAGCATACCGGCAATAATCTTTCTTGGAACTCCAAGACCGGTTGCCTCAACATAATGGTAATCGCGAAGCACTTCCTTGATAAGTTCATTACGGGTTGCCCGACATCCTGCCTTCATTCGTTCTATCGTTATCGTGTTTGGAAGTTTTCCTGGACTGATTACCTCCAAACGGTTACTGTAAATGGATAGTTCAATATCTGTCCCACTGATAGTATAATCCCTGTGGGCAATCGCATTGACAATCGTTTCCCTAACGACTTCTTCAGGATAATCAGGTTTGTCAATACGCCTACCTTCCATCAAATATGATTTGGAACCGGTGTTTCTACGAACAAAATCTACAATTCGCTCCACCAGACCTCTGTCTACTATATCTTCATCTGATAAAGTACCAAAATGACCAGGTGAGAAAGTGAGCATATGAGCAGTTGTGAATTTAACTACTATTGACCCTCTAATCATTCCTCTCTCAATTGATTCATAATCCTTTTCCTTTCCACGGTAAGCAACAGCAGAGATACCGGACTGAGGAAGATAGTGATTAGGATTTTTCCCAAAGAGCAATATCCCTCCTACCGTAGGAATCGCCCTACCCTGGGATTCAACCATAATCTCTGTATTTATAAGCAAAGTCTCCCATGTTTTAGTTTCCTCTTGTTCCGGACAATCCTGCCCGCGTATATCCTTAAAATAATTTATAAGCCTGCTAATGTCTAAATCCTTTAAAGTTGAGCCTGAAACAGGTTTAATATCGTACCGAACCATACCTGAAGCCTGATAAAGCCTTTGTTCTTGTTCACGAGTTGCTTCCCGTGAAGTGCTCCCTATTCGGATAAAAGTAACCCATCGACTTCCCTGACGAGCTTTGTACGGTTTATCAGGGCTATCTTCTGGAATGGTTATCACTCCAATCTTTTTATCATCGACAGGATTATCCTGTTCCCATAAAACAACATCAACATAGGGAATGATTAGTGGGTTTATGTTATTAGAACAGATATTCATTATCCATTCTTCCATATCTTTCCGTATAAGTCCTGTAACATTGCCGTCATCTTCAACCCCAAGAAGAATGTAGCCACCATTAAGATTTGCTAATGCCGTAATCTCTTTTGCCAGACTTTCAGGTTTTAAACCTGTTTGTGGCTGGACATCGTCCCTTTTAAACTCAACTCTTGAGTTTTCGCCGTTTTGGATAATCTCCAATAATTCCGTTTTATTCATAATCTTCCTTAGAAAGTTAGAAAGTTAGAAAGTTTGTAAAGTTTGTAAAGTTTATAAGGTTTTAAGGTTTTAAGGTTTTAAGGTTTTTCCAACTTTATAAACTTTCAACTTTACAAACTTTATCCCTTTATCACTCCCAGCGGTCTTAATTTAGCTACCCGTTTAGCAATTCCTGCATTACAAAGGACATTGACTACCTGAGTTACATCTTTGTATGCCTCCGGCATCTCTTCAGCTAAAGTTTCTCTTCCTGCAGACCTGACTATTATTCCCTTTTCTCCTAATTCGCGAGCAATTGCCCTGCCATGTGACTGTTTTATCGCCGCAGTTCTTGACATAACCCGTCCTGCCCCGTGACAGGCAGTCCCAAATGTCTCTTCCATACCAAGTTGCGTTCCAACTAAAACATAGGATGCCCTACCCATATCCCCCGGGACAATCACCGGCTGACCAACAGCTTTATAATCCTCAGGCAAAACAGGATGATTAGCCGGAAATGCCCTTGTTGCCCCTTTACGATGGACACAAAGCTTAATTTTTTTACCATCTACGATATGCTCCTCAATTTTACCAATGTTATGTGTTACATCATAAACCAATTCCATCCCTAACTCGGACAATTTCATTTCAAACACCTGTTTAAATACCTCTCTGGTCAAGTGCATCAGGCATTGTCTATTTGCCCAGGCATAATTAGCCGCAGAGACCATTGCTCCAAAATATATCTTACCTTCTGGGGAGGTAAAAGGGGCACAGGCAAGTTGTCTATCCGGTAGAAATATCTCATATTTTTTCGCCACTTCTCCCATTGTTCGTAAATAATCCTCACAAACCTGGTATCCCAGTCCTCTTGAGCCGGAATGAATCATAACCGTGATTTGTCCTTTTTCTAACCCAAACACCTTGGCTATCTCCGGCTCATAAATATCCGTTACTTCCTGAACCTCTAAGAAATGGTTTCCAGAGCCTAAAGTCCCTAATTGAGACAGTCCTCGCTCCATTGCCTTATGACTAATATTATCCGGATTAGCCATAGGCAAAGCACCACCTTCTTCGGTATGAACTAAATCCTCCGAGACACCATAACCCTTTGCCACTGCCCATTTTGACCCATTAACTAAAACATCTACCTCTTCTTTAGTTGAAAGTCGAATCATTCCTTTAGAACCTACTCCAGATGGGATATTATGAAACAAGCTGTTGATAAGCACGGGAAGTTTATCCTTGAGGTCTTTTAAAGATAAATTTGTCCTGACTAATCGGACACCACAATTAATATCTGAACCTACTCCACCAGGGGAAATAACCCCTCCATGTTCAATATCCGTTGCGGCAACACCGCCGATGGGTAAGCCATAACCCCAATGAATATCCGGCATAGCTAATGAGTATTTAACTATTCCCGGCAGACAGGCAACATTTGCTACCTGCAGAGGGGTATTATCTTTTTTAATAAGGGCTAACATCTCCTCGTCTGCATATATTAATCCTGGAACCAGCATCTCCTGTTTATAACTTCTGGGAATTCGATAACGATAATCATCAATCTTTTCCAAAATTCCTCGAAATCCAACTTGTTCCATTTTTATCTCCTTTTAGGAATAGGATTTATAAGACTTATAGGACCTATTATGTTTTTGTTTTAATATAATTTAACCATCGACCTGTTAATTCCGGAAGGTTTTTGATATCAGGAGAATACGCATTTTGTAATGATTCCTCTAAACTCATCCCTTCCCTTAAATTCTTGCAAAAGGTGTAAAGCCTTCCTCTTCCATAATTATCTATAAGATAAGTAATTATACTCATTGATTCAACATACCAGAATTGAACCACCTCAATCTTCTTTTCTTTTGAGATGTCAATTTTTGTAAGGTTATCAACTGACAGATATTTTCCTTCTTTTATTTGGTTAAGTATATTTTGGTAATTCTCAATATATGCCTGGCAAAATTTAACCTCTTCATACATAGCTAATCCTTCTGAGAGCCAGGTAGGGTAGTTAGAGCTAAATTGCATAAAGTCAGCAAAGATTAAATGGGTTAATTCATGAGGGATGACAGCCTCAATCAGGTGCTCTATATCCTTGTATGAGTAAATAGAGCGGGTTTTGAATTGACTATATCCAGAGGTTTCATGGAGCCTCCCGGTAGCCTGAGCGTATTCTTGAGGGGTATCATAAACATAAATCTGCACCTTATCCTTCATCCAGAAATTAGATTCACCAAATCCTAAATCTGTGGGTATATCATAATATCCTTCTACCTTCCCGGCGATATCATCAGCCAGAATTTTATCATTACAATAAATGACAAAATGGGTAGTTTCTATTTTATTAAGTAAAGATGGTTGTGATTGTGTTCCGGAGGGAATAAATTCAGAACTTATTTTTGATTCTGCTGATTTTTCACTTCCATTGTTTTCTGCAGAAATTCTTTGTTGCTTAGTCAGCATAGCATTAGTCGCCCAGAAGGCTACCCCGACAATAACTATTATAGAGGCCCAGACATCTAATCCAAGCCATCTTTTCCAGCTACCCCTGTCACGGTGTCTATTCATAATTATATACCTTTCTTCTTCGTGACTCATATCTGGTCTTGAGGCAGATTCTTTACGGAAAACAGCATGGCAGAGATTACAAAATAATGCATCATCTGAATTGTTATAACCACATTTTGGACATTGCATTTTTTAACTCCTTTCAGGTAACCTAATTTAACGAATTTAGCAAATATTTTTAATAGGTGAGAAATGATAAAAAGTGCCGATTTCTTCCTTCGCTCTTATCTCTTAAATCACAATTGTTATAAGAATACCTATAGTAGTTCCTTATTAGTCAAGAAATTTGATTAATTAAAAGAGGGGATTTATCTCTCCCATAAATCACTTTTTATGTTTTGTTGCTATTCTCTCGATAATCTTCATTTTTTACCTCATCCTTTTTTTGAAATACAAGATAAAGGATGCTATTGGAGACTACTTGCTAATATCTCAATCGCCTCTTTTGCCTCATCTTTAGCCTTAGAGTCAGGGAAATTCTTAACAAATGACTCAAAAATAATAATAGCCGAGTTTATCTTTTCTTTTTGGGCATAGTCTATCCCTAACAGAAATTTATCCTTTGAAGTGACAATCTCACCAAGCCAGTTAGGTAAATCAAATTTTTTTACCTGCAATTCCCAGCCCCTAAGTCCAATAATTGCGGTTACTTCCTTTGGTTTATCTGATTCAAAATCAATCTTCTTATCATCAATTTTTTTATTAATCTTCTTCAACCAATCATTCAAAAGCTCCTTCTTTACTCCTTTAGTACTTGTCGCTTGCTCTGCCCAACTCAATGTTTGACTACTCACTATTAAACCAAAGGCAACCAAAAGAATCATAATTTTATTACTCATGATTTTCCCTCCTTTAATAATTCTTGATTTATAGTATGCCAGAAATAGATTGAAATGTCAAGAAAATTTTGCTATCAGCAGTAATCGGTCAGTTATTAGGGGAAACATGGAAAAATTTATCAAAAGGATTCAAGGGGTCAAGTGGAATAAGGAAAAACAAACACTCGAACCCTTGAACCCTCGAATCCTGGACCCCTTTTCTCCCCCTGATAACTGACCCATTACTATCAGCAGCGTGTAGAGACGCAAAATCTTGCGTCTCTACTAAATATTTTATTGACTTTTTTATCTAAAATAGTGTAAAATGATTAACAAGGAGGCTTGCCTCGTTATGGATATTAAATTTCTGGTAAATGAATTGACCATGCCTGTCAAATACCTTAAAGGAGTAGGTGAAAAGCGAGCAGAAATCCTTGCATCTCTTGGCATTACACAGATAAAAGACCTCCTCCAATATTATCCGCGAATATATCAGGATAGAAGACACCTCAAGCCTATATTTAACCTCTGTGATGGTGAAAAGGAAACACTTCAGGGAATAATCATTGGTCATAACAAATCAAGATTGCCCAGAAGGAAGATAGAGTTACTCAAGGTGATTATTTCAGATGGAACAGGTTATGCCTCCTTATTATTCTTTAATCAGCCTAAAATGGAAAGATACCTGACTAAAGGGTTAAAATTGATTGTTACCGGCAGGATTCGCAGATTTCGTGGAGAAATACAGGTCTCGGATTTTGAGTATGAAATTTTAACTGATGAGGAAAACGAACTAATTCACCATAACCGCATCGTTCCTATCTATCCTTTAAATCAGGAGGTTTCCCCTTCCATAGCTCAAAGATTAATTCGGACCACGATTAAAAAGGCATTAGACACCTACACAGAACAACTAATTGAAATTTTCCCAATAGAGATTCTTTCTAAGTATCAATTACCGGATATTGGATTTGCTCTTAATAACATTCATTTTCCTGCGAGCTGGACGGCGTATAGAAGTGCCAGACACCGACTTATTTTTGAGGAGTTTTTTTTATTCCAATTAGCCCTTGGTATGACTAAAAAAAAGGTAGAAGAGGAAAAAGGGATTAAATTTCAGACAGACCTTAAACTACTTACCTCTTTTACAAAATCCCTTCCTTTTACCCTAACTCAGGCACAAAAGAGGGTAATCAAGGAAATAATTACGGATATGGGTTCTGCCATACCGATGAATCGGCTTCTGCACGGCGATGTTGGTTCAGGGAAGACGGTAGTTGCTACCTGTGCGGCAATCGTGGCTTATGAAAATGGCTACCAGACGGCAATTATGGCTCCTACGGAAATTCTTGCAGAACAACACTATTTGAATATCCAGAGACTCCTTGAAAATTTTGGGATAAAGGTAGCTTTGTTGACCGGTAGCCTGAAGAAATCCGAAAGAGAAGAAACCTTAACTCAAATAAAAAATGGGGAGGTAAATATAGCTATTGGGACTCATGCCTTAATTCAAGAAGGGGTAGAGTTTAAAAAATTAGGGTTATGTGTGATAGACGAGCAACATCGGTTTGGTGTCATGCAAAGGGCAGAATTGAAAAACAAGGCAAAGGAGGTTTACCTCGCTGAGGCTTGCCTCGTTGAATCTCATCTCACCCCGAACCCCGAAATGGCGGTTTGCCCGGATGTGTTGGTGATGACCGCTACCCCTATCCCAAGAACATTAGCCCTGACCCTGTATGGAGATTTAGATACCTCGGTCATAGATGAACTGCCGCCTAACCGACAGAAGGTTATTACTAAATCCAGGTCAGAAAAAGATTTGCCGAAGATATTTGCATTTATTAAAGATGAGATAAAAACCGGCAGGCAGGCGTATTTAGTTTATCCATTAATTGAAGAGTCGGAAGAATTAGAACTAAAAGCCGCAACTAAGATGTTTGAGGAATTACAAAAAAATGCCTTTCCTGAGTTTAAATTAGGACTCCTCCATGGACAACTTAAATCAGATGAAAAGGATAAGGTAATGAAAAGTTTTTATAACAAAGAGATAGATATTTTAATCTCAACTACGGTTATTGAGGTAGGGATTGATGTCCCCAATGCAACGATAATGTTAATTGAGCATGCTGAGCGATTTGGTCTGGCACAATTACATCAACTACGCGGCAGGGTTGGGCGAGGACTACATAAATCGTATTGTATCTTAGTTACTAAAAAGGCTATTGCTGATTTGGTTAATTCAGGCTTACCCATACGAGGCATTATGCCTCTAAATCTTCAGGAAGACAGCGAGGCAAGCCTCACTGATTCTACGATTTTAAAGGGTGCCAAGCGATTAGCAACGATGTGTCAAATATCAGATGGATTTGAGATAGCCCAGGTAGATTTAGAACTTCGAGGTGCAGGCGAGTTTTTTGGCACACGCCAGCACGGAATACTTAGGTTAAAATTAGCTAATATAATTTATGATGCCAAATGGCTGGAATTAGCCCGCAAAGAGGCATTTAGTATGCTGGACAACGACCCTTTCTTAAAAGCCCATCAATCTATATCCAAAACCTTTGCTTACCAATTTAAGGATAAACTTGATTTGGTTGAAATTGGGTAATGGGGGACGGTTCATTTTTATCGTTTTTCCTGTGATTTCTTTTGGAACAATAATTCATGGTTCAAAAGAATATCGAATGTAATGCCTCAGTTATGGCTTAGCATGTCCCACATCTTTTGCTGGACAATTTTTCTACCTCTGCATCTATAATAATGTCATGCCTACTACTACTACAATAATGTCATCTCTTCGGGATTTAGCAGAGAAAATCTGGTATAAACAAATCCTAACCCCGAAGGGGTGATATTATTGTAGAAAGAAGGAGTAAGCAAATTAACCCCGAAGGGGTGACATTATTATAAACCTATGTAGTGAATTCCAACTGCACAGGGCAAAACATTTAATGATAAGTCCTTGTCTCCGTCTTAAATTGTCCAGCAATATTTGTGGGTAAAGATAAGCAGTTATGAGGGGGTTACTTTTTGACTGGGCAAGAAAAACATCCCCCTAACCCCCTTCAAAGGGGGAATTTATTATGCAGTAACTTTCATTTATTCCCCCTTTGAAGGGGGTTAGGGGGATGTCTCCCCCCGTAACTGAAGGGTTACTATCGAATATCGAATAAAGAATTTCGAATGATGAAGTCAATATCGAATATCTTACTTCGACATTCATTATTCCTTGTTCGATATTCTACATTCAGTGCTTTACCAAAAAATTACTCCATCTTTTAACCGCAAGATTTCACACTAAAGTGAACCATCCCCCAAATTTTCTATTCCCTATTTCCTAATTCCCTTTCTATGACCGAGACGATATTCTTAGCTGTTTTGTTAATTTCCTCTTCAGTTGGTCCTTCTACCATTACCCTGCATAAAGGTTCTGTACCGGAATAGCGGACTAAGATTCTTCCTTCATCCTTTAATACTTCCTCACCTGCTTTAATGGCTGATTGTAATTCCGGTAGTGTTTCGAGATTGGTCTTTGTGTCCCTCACCCGAACATTTATTAGTACTTGTGGGTATTTTTTCATTATTTGAGTTAATTTAGATAAAGGCATAGAAAGCCTTTGTATGATGGTTAGAAGTTGAAGTGAGGTAATTATTCCATCTCCGGTGAGAAAATGGTCTGAAAATATGATATGTCCCGACTGTTCTCCGCCTAAAACAGCACCTTTTTCTAACATCTGTTCAACTACATATCTATCCCCGACCTTAGTCGTAATAATATCTATCCCTAATGCTTTTAAGGCAATATAGAATCCAATATTACTCATTACGGTAGTTACCACTAAATTATTATTTAACATATTATTTTCTTTAAAATATTTAGCGCATATAGCCATGATAAAATCGCCATCGACAACATTGCCTAACTCATCTATAACAATTACCCTATCCCCATCGCCATCAAAACAAAGCCCAAGCATCGCCTTTTGTGTCTTTACTACCTCAGCAGTTAATTCTGGATGAAGTGAGCCACAATTAAGGTTAATATTTATCCCATTTGGTGAACAATTTATAAGAATAACCTCTGCTCCCAATTCTTCAAATAAGGAGGGGGCGACAAAACTTGTAGCTCCATTGGCACAGTCAATGACTATTTTTTCCCCATTGAAGTCTAAGGAATTATGGATAGATTCTATGACAAAATGTGAATATTGGGTATGGGCATCACGGACATCAATCACCTTGCCGATACCATCTCCTGTCGGAAGTATAAGCCCTTCAGAAACGAGGCAAGCCTCAATGAGGCAAGCCTCTATTTCCTCTTCTATTTTGTCATTAAGTTTAAGCCCATTTGGTCCGAAGAACTTAATACCGTTGTTATCAAAGGGATTATGGGAGGCAGAGATAACAATGCCTGCGTGGGCAGATAATGATTTTGTAAGATAAGCAATACCAGGTGTAGGTAACACCCCTACTTTCAGGACATCCCCTCCGGCAGAGGTAATGCCGGCAATTAATGCCGATTCAAGCATATCTGATGAAACTCTGGTATCTTTGCCAACAACTATCTTTACCTTCCTTTTCCCTGAAAGTCTATTAGTTGCGACAATACCTAATTGTGTTGCAAACTGAGGGGTCATAGGATATTGATTGGCTATACCCCGTATGCCATCGGTACCAAATAATTTTGACATAATTTCTTTTTTATCCTTTTAAACTCTTTTATCTACATTTTCTGTAACTACTCACCGCAGAGACGCAAAGACGCTGAAATGCAGAGAATAAATCAGATTGTAACCACGAAAGGCACGAAAGATATAAAATTTTTTCTGTTTTTCGTGATTTTCGTGGTTAATCTCTCTGTTTCTCTGCGGTGAATTTCCCTATCTGAATAGTTACCATTTTCTCTTTACATAATAACACAAAGTATTACCAAAGTCAAATATTTTTTTAGCAATATATGCAATCTGACAAATAACTTGACATAATAGTTGTATTTCCACCCCCCTACCCCCGCCAGCGGGGGATAGCCTCGTGGATGTCCGTTGTTTCGCTGCCTTTTCGGACAGAGACAAGCCTATCCCCCGCTGGCGGGGGTAGGGGGGTGGATTTTCCCTACGAGGTATGTCAACTTAATTAATGGATTACAAATAATAAGAGCTTATATGTTTTCTTAAGGCA
>JBDRHR010000104.1:0-9144 GCA_043816605.1 Nitrospirota bacterium | reverse complement strand
TAGAAGAAGAACAACAAGGGGAAATCAGAGCCGAATACGGCAAGGGCTTAATAAAGGAATTTGCTAAACAGCTTGTTTCGCAATTTGGCAAAGGTTTTTCTGAAGCAAATTTGTGGAATTTCAGGCAATTCTTCCTGTCTTATTCAACCGAGGAAAAACTCTACGCACTGCGTAGAGAATTGAGCTGGACGCATTATCGCATGATTATGCGAGTAGAAAACCCGAAGGCGAGGGAATACTATATTCAGGAATCAGCCGATTCTCATTGGAGCACCCGACAACTTGAACGAAATATCAATACGCTTTATTACGAGCGATTGCTGACTTCACCTGACAAACAAAAAGCACTGCAAGATGCACAATCTATGGATAAGATAAGTCTAACAGACTTTATTAAGGATCCCTATGTACTGGAATTTCTGGGACTGCCGCTGCCTCCCGGTTATTCTGAGGCTGAATTTGAAACGGCAATTATCAGCAATCTCCAACAGTTTCTTTTAGAATTGGGGAAAGGGTTTTCTTTTGTCGGCAGGCAGTATAGGATTACAACAGAAACAAAGCATTTTTATATTGACCTTGTTTTCTATAATTACATTCTCAAATGTTTTGTGTTGCTTGACCTGAAAATTGGTGAACTCACTCATCAGGATATCGGGCAGATGGATATGTATGTCCGCCTTTTTGAGGATAGGATTAAAACCGAAGGCGACAATCCATCAATTGGGATTATTCTTTGTGCCGAAAAGGACGAGACAATTGTAAAATACAGCGTGTTGGACGAAAACAAACATCTTTTTGCTTCAAAATACAAAACCGTTTTGCCGACAGAGGATGAATTGCGGGTTGAGATAGAAAGGGAAAGGAAGATGTTTTTGGCTGGGAAGATGGAGGCAGGGGAATGAATGATTGGGAAAATGTGATAGTGAGCGATACCTTACAGAAAAATGATATATCAAAGTCTAATCAAGTATTATCTTCGGAAATTATGTCTATTGGAAAATATCCTGTTATCGACTAAGGTCAATCGTATATCGCCGGATATTCTGATGTTGAAGAAAAGGTTGTCAATAAAGGATTGCCTTTTATCATTTTTGGTGACCATACGAGAATCATTAAATATGTGGATTTCCCTTTTATTGTTGGGGCTGACGGCACAAAAGTATTGAAGCCAACGAATGATTATCACCCAAAGTTCTATTGCTTTGCACTCCTTTCTCTAAATATTCCAAGTTGTGGATATAATCGGCATTTTACTTTATTGAAAGAAAAAACTATTCTCAAGCCTCCAATTGAAGTTCAGCGTAAAATTGCCGCCGTGCTTTCCACCGTGCAGAATGCCATTGAAACGCAAGCCAAAAAGAATCAGAAGCTCGAAGAACTGTTCCGCACGCTTCTGCATCAGCTTATGATGGCGGAGGTAAGGGTGGATGGATTTAACCTGTCAGAATTGGAGAAATTGCACTGTGAGGTAAGCCAATGAAGATAATGGAAACGGAGGGCGGGTTTTCTAACCCGCCAAATGGTGGACAGGAATGTCAGACAAATGGCGGACAAGAATGTCAGACAAATGGCGGACAAGAATGTCAGACAAATGGTGGACAAGAATGTCAGACAAATGGCGGACAGGAATGTCAGACAAATGGCGGACAAGAATGTCAGACAAATGGCGGACAGGAATGTCAGACAAATGGCGGACAAGAATGTCAGACAAATGGCGGACAGGAATGTCAGACAAATGGTGGACAAGAATGTCAGACAAATGGCGGACAGGAATGTCAGACAAATGGCGGACAGGAATGTCAGACAAATGGCGGACAAGAATGTCCGCCCTCCGTTCCGCCCTCCTGCTTTTTCAATCCGTTTGTAGAGATTGAACAGCATAAACATCGTCTTCCTCATTGGCAACAGGGTGATATATTATATTTTGTGACCTGGCGTTTGGCTGATGCTCTTCCAAAACAACTACTGGAGCAACTGCTAAATGAGAAAGAAATCTGGTTGAAAAATAATCCGAAGCCATGGGATAATACGACTGAAGAAGAATATCATGACAGGTTCACGCATAGAGTTGACCAATGGCTGGACGCCGGTAGTGGTTCGTGTGTTCTGCAAACCCCAAAACTTGCGAGAATTGTGGCGTCGGCATTGCGGCATTTTGACGGTGAACGATACGACATGGTTTCTTTTGTTGTAATGCCTAACCATATCCATACGCTTTTTTACTTGCGCCACGGATATCGATTGCAAGATGTTATTAAGTCATGGAAAGGATATACTGCTCGTGAAATCAATAAAAGCCTGTCAGTAAAGGGTGCGTTCTGGCAAGAGGACTATTGGGACAGGATGATTCGTAATGAGCGTCATTTTAAAAAATGTTGGGATTATATTCGGATGAATCCATTGAAAGCGAGATTAGGAAATAAAGAGTATGTGTATTATACAACGGAGGGCGGGTTTTCTAACCCGCCATTAAATGACGGACAAAAATATCAAACAAAATGAAAATGAAGAAGAGGAAATGGTCAAGCCACACGGTTTTGTCCTCGATTTTATCGGTATCTTTGAGAAACTTGAAAAGGCTTTGGCTTTTGACAGTGATGAAGTGAATGTAATTATCAAAGACCTCGCACTATTAAAAACGCTTTTTAAGAACAAAATGGAGAGCAAGGTAACGGAATACCTTGAGCTTATTCGGTTTAATTTTAATGATAAAGATGTTGATAATTTGATTGAACATTTTCGTAACAAGGAAAAACGCAAAGAGTTCTTTAAGGAATATAAAGAACTGGAAATGCTCTATGAAATTATCTCACCTGATGCGTTTTTAAGGCCATATATCAATAATTACACAACAATCTCGGCTATGTATGATGTTGTTCGGAAGGCTTATACAAAGAACATCTATGTCGATAAAGAATTCCAACGAAAGACAGTTGAGCTGGTCAAAAAACATATTGACTCAGACTGGTTGAAACCGGTGCAGGCAATTATTGCCATTGATGAAAAAATAATTGAAATCATTAAGAAAAAAGAGGGTGGAGACAATATAAAGGTTATCAACTTGATAAAAAGCATTGAGCGAATAGCGGAAGAAGAGAGTGATGATCCGTATCTAATTGCTATGGCTGAACGGGCAAAAATAATTCAGGAAAACTACGAGGAGCGACAGGCAACTACATCAGAGGCATTGGAAGAATTGCTAAAGGAAATTGAAAAGAACCGGTCGCGTAAGAAAGAATAATCGGAACTTAAATTAGATGGGCTGACATATTTCATTTACTCGTTGCTGAAAGAATGCGGTCTTGAAGATGCACAAGCAGCCGGTAAGGATATTAAAGACATACTGAAGGAATTCCCTGATTGGGAAACAAGCAGAAAATCTATGAGAGAAGTCAGAAAAAAGGTAACATTCAGGATTTACAAATCAGTTGATGATTTGGACAAGGTTACTGCAATCATTGACAATCTTTTCCGTCTTCTCGTGAAGTCAAGGACAAGATTATGATGAAATGGGAAGATAGAAAAGATTTTAAATCATGCGTTCTGATGTGGGCTGAAAAATTAGAAGTCAAGATTCAGTCCGTATATCTTCGTCCCATGAAAAACAAGTGGGCATCTTGCTCCTCATGTGGTCACCTCAATTTTAATGATGAGTTATTAAACATTGAAAGGCATCTTGGCGAGTATGTTATTGTTCATGAGTTGTTGCATTTACGAACTCCAAATCATGGCACATTATGGAAAAGTTACATGAATACATATATGTCGGGTTGGGAAGATATGGATAAGAAATTGGGAATGATGGTAACAAAATTTGAAATTTCGGAATCAGACTTAATTCATCACAGAGACACAGAGAAAAAGGTTATTGGTTGTCGGTAAAGAGTTATCTGATTACTGATTACCGATTACCTTTTTCTCTGTATCTCCGTGCCTCTGTGGTGCATACTTTCCTACGACTTTAAAAAATTGTTGCAAAAATTTAAAAAGAATGATAAAATAGTTACGAAAGGAAGGAATTATGTATTTAGTAAAGGGGTTATGTCTATGTTTAATTATATTTTTGGGCTTTGGCTGTAGTCGGGGAATCGCACCAAAAGAGGAGATTAACCCGCAAATTGACAGTGCCATTCAACAGGAAACAGGCAGGGAAGATAGTGTCCAAAAAAGTCTCAAATTACAGCAAGACAATCCTCTACTTCCAGAGGTGATACCTTCTCCAAAGGAAACACCGCAGGTAGAGGTTAAGGAAAAAGAAGAGATTAAGGTGGTGGAACCTAATCAAGGAGAAAATCCCTCTATTCAACAAGAACCAATGGAAAACGAGACAAAAGAGATTAAGTGGTATTTCTCTTTTGAAGAAGGATTAAAGGCAAGTAAAGAAGAAGGAAAGCCTTTGATGGTAGATTTTGAGGCAAGTTGGTGTGGTTGGTGTAAAAAGTTAGATGAAACTACTTACAAGGATACACAGGTAATAGCCCTTTCTAAAAAATTTATTCCGGTTAAGGTTGATTGTGATACAGACCGTGTTACTCCCCAGAAATATGGGGTAAGAGGGCTACCAACTATTATCTTTATGGATTCTGCAGGGCAGATACTTCATCAAATAGTAGGTTATCGCGGGGCAGAAGGCTTTGCCCTGGAAATGAAGAAGGTAGTAAATGGAAATTAACCATCCAATTTATTAACAAGAAGATAGAGTTAAGTAGAATATGAAAGAAATCAAAAATGGATAAAAGGTGTTTTTGGGAACTTTTAGTGAGGTTTTTCTCTTTTGTAGCGATGAGGCCAGATAACAATATCCTGCCATCTTACTCTTTTTAGCGGACATGGAGTTGTGGGAAACTCTCCTCCGCTGGCGGGGGTTAGGGGGGATGTTTTTCTCTCAAGATGCAGGGCGGTGAAGCCAATTTAGATGGGGGGAGACAAGCCAAATTTACATAACTATCTAAAAATGCAAAGAGTTAAGCGAAATATAGATAAAAGTTTTTGACAATATCACAAATAAAAGGAGAACAATAAAAATGGGTAAAAAGTATTATTTAATGTCACCAGGACCTACCTCAGTTCCACCTGAGGTAAGTTTAGCCGAGGCAAAACCGATTCTTCACCATCGGACAAAGGTCTTTGAAGAGATGCTGGGTAAGGTAAATGAGGACTTAAAGTATCTATTTCAAACCAAAAATGATGTTTTTACATTTGCCTCATCAGGAACCGGGGCAATGGAGTCGGCCGTAGCAAATCTGCTCTCTGCCGGTGATACTGCTTTGGTGGTAAGAGGTGGAAAATTTGGTGAGCGATGGGGAAGTATCTGTAAGGCTTACGGTGTCAATTTTATAGCATTAGACATAGAGTGGGGTTATGCTGTTAGCCCGGATGAAATTGAGGTTAAATTAAAGGAAAATCCAAATATAAAGGCGGTATTTACTACCCTTTGCGAAACCTCTACGGCAACCCTTATGCCGATTAAGGAAATAGGAGTGGTTGTAGCCAAAACTAATGCCTGCTTGGTGGTAGATGCGGTAAGTGGTTTGGGAGTTGATGAATTTAGGATGGATGAGTGGAATGTCGATGTAGCCGCAGTTGGTTCTCAAAAAGGTTTAATGATTCCACCGGGATTGGCTTTTGCGGCAGTCAGCCCAAAGGCTTTGGAAATGAGTAAAACCTCTACCTTGCCTAAATTCTATTTCTCTTTTGCAGCGTATAAAAAAGGATTGGAATCTGGAGAGCCACCATATACACCTCCTGTTTCTTTAATCTATGCCTTACAACAAGCACTTGATATGATTAAGCAGGAAACAATAGAAAAGGTATGGCAAAGACATGCCCTTTTGGCACAGGCTACCCGTGCAGGAATTACGGCATTAGGCTTACGACTTCTATCAAAAAGCCCGGCTAATGGACTGACAGCGGCTTTTGGACCGGGAGAAGATGACGGCGGTGTTATTGTTAAAAAATATAGCCAATTAGGAATAACCGTAGCTGGTGGTCAGGATGCTCTCAAAGGAAAGATATTTAGAGTTGCTCACATGGGTTATTCAGAGATGTTTGATGTTATCATGGCTATATCTGCCTTAGAGATGATATTAATGGATATCGGCTATAAATTTGAACTTGGTGCTGGAGTAAAAGCCGTTGAGGAAGTATTTAAAAAACTGTAAGCGTGTAGGTAAAAACTTAGCGGTAAGTGGTTAATTACGGGTAGTGGGGTCAAACCTTGTATATGTAGAAAGTGCATTCCACATTCAAGGTCTGACCCTGTTGCCTTAAACGGAAGAAAAAGAAGGATTTTTCATGCAAGAATTCAAACTTGTTGTTGAAAAGCATCCAGATGGGTATGTCGCCTATCCTATAGGATTAAAAGGGGTTGTGGTAGGACAGGGAGATACCTTTGAGGAAGTCTTATCTGATACAAAATCAGCAATTCGGTTTCATATTGAAACCTTTGGGGAAGATGGATAAAGGTAAAACTACTTATCCAATAAATCAAATTTCCAGTAGTCAAGAATTTGCCAGACGGAAATAGGTCAATTATTGGTTAAGGAAAAAACAATGAAAATAATATCTTATTTTCTTTTAATAACTTTTATATGTAGTGGCTGTGTAGCATTACCTCATAAACCTACTCCTAAAACTCCGGCAGAAGTAGCTATGGCATTAAAGCAAGAAAACTTTGATGTGGCTATGGCATATTATAAAGCCGGGATGTTGGAAGAGGCATTACACTTCTTTAAGGAGGTTCTTAAACTAAATCCGCAACACTCTGAAGCTAAAGAACTTCGGGATAAAATATTAGCGGAATTAAAGAAGGAAACGCCACTGCCTTCAACAAAGCCTGAGACCGTGGAAGAAAAGGAAGTTCCACCATCACCTCCTTTAAAAGAAGAAAAACCCGTTATCCCACCTTTAAAAGAGAAAGAGACAATGACGGAGATTGAGACATTACCCAAAAAGGAGGAGACAAAACCGGTAATAGAAAAAGAGGTAGTGCAAAAAAAACCGACTGTTTTACCCGAAACTCCTTTTTTTGAGTTTGCTAAAGAGTTACGGAGTAAAAAACTGTATTCAGATGCCATTGCCGAATTATCAAACCTGCTCAAAAATTATCCAAACACCGCATTAAAGGAAAAGATAAATTTTGAATTAGCTAATACTTATCTTGATACAGGACAAAACGAGGAGGCGTTAAAACTCTTGTCAGAGATTATGTCGCAAAAGAAGGATTTTGAGCATGATGCCCATCTACGGTTAGCCCAAATTTATGAAAAGACAGGGCAGGAAGAAAAGGCAAAGATAGAATATCTGAAATTAATTAAGCTTTTGAGTATTTTACCACCTCCAAAAGAAGTAGGTACATCAACAGTAGAACTCCAACCGGTATTAGCCCAAATTACCCCTATTCCACAAAAGAAAGAAGAATTGGAATCTCAGACTCATCTTGGTGCCGGGAATGTGTTCCGTGCAAGGAAAGAATATCGCCAGGCAATAGTTGAATATGACCAGGCTGTAAAGAATTGTCCAAAGTCTGAGGCGGCGGCTGAGGCGGCTTTTTATATCGCGGATATTTACGACCGTGTGCCTGAAATTAGGGATTATGAGCAGGCAGTTGAGGCTTATACCAGGGTAATTACCGATTATCCTCAAAGCAAATGGATTGACCGCGCCAAAGAGCGTAAAAAATATCTTATAGATAATTACCTGTGAGGCATTACCGTTGATTGCAACTTAGTATAAGATGGTAATGGGTTAGTTGTTGGGGGATTTTCCACCGTCGGTGTTTAGTGAGATTCAGTAATTTCGAATCTCGAACCCTAATTAGCGATTCGGTGATTTGCCATCAATCAGGATAAACGCTGATGCCCTTTTGGTTACTACGCCTATTCCTTTCAATTCCTCTAATGTATGAAATTTATCCTTTCTTTTTATAATTCGAGCCGCAGAGGTTGGCCCAATACCTGGAATCCTGAGCAACTCCTCTTTAGAGGCTTTGTTTATTTCCAATGGGAATTTATCCATATTTGTTAAAGCAAATGCCATTTTAGGGTCTAAATCTAATGGTAAATTCCCTTCCGGATTAAATTTCAGCTCCTCGAATTTAAACCCATAGCATCTTAGCAAAAAATCTACCTGATACAGCCTATGCTCCCGCAATAAAGGGGTTGGTGGATGGTTTTCTAAAGGCGTGTTTTCTACAGGTTGGAAGGCAGAAAAGTAGGTTCGGGCTAACTTTAGATGATGATAAAGCCAGTCAGTAGTCTTTAATAATTCATAATCGCTCTCATCACTTGCTCCAACTACAAATTGAGTCGATTGAGATGTCCTGAGATTTTGGGTGGAAGTAATATCATTTATCCATTTCATCCGCTGGTAAATATCATTTTTAATATCCTTATGGCTAATTTTGGTTAACCCTTTTTGAGTAGGTGCTTCGAGGTTCAGGGAGACTCTGTTGACCAATTGAGCCGCCCGCTCTATCAGACTAAAATCAGCACCAGGTAATATCTTGAGATGGATATATCCTTTGAACCGGGCTCTTTTTCTTAAAATTTCAACCACCGTAATCATTTTTTCCATCGTCTGATTGATTCCCCAGGCAATACCAGAACTCAAAAAAAGCCCATGAACAAGGTGTTTGCGATATAATTCTATAAACAATTTCACCAATTCTTCCGGCTCAAAACTTATTCTTTGAAAATCCCGTCCCCATCTATTAACGCAATACTTACAGTCATTCGCACACTCATTACTTAAAAGTATCTTTAAAAGGTGGGTAATTTTGCCGTCTGGCAAAGAGGCAGGATAAATCCATTTATGAATAGGGTCTTTTGGGTCTTTCGCCCTGCCACCACCAATACACGATGATAGACAAATATCATATTTTGCCGCATCACCTAATATTTTTGCCTTTCCAATGGTATCCATAATTCTTATCCGTTGCCGTTTATATGACTTTATTAAGACTATCATACTCATGAGGGGCTGTCAAGCAAAATCTCATCTCAGCAGAAATTCCCCATCTTTGTTTCCCATGGAAAAAGTTAATTAAACTTCTGTCTAATGCCAACATCTCCCCCTTTCCCCAAAATCTCCATTTTGAGATCTATATTTAAACTGTTCGAAACAGCGTTTTGGAAGGTATCCTTC
>JBDRHR010000103.1:0-4677 GCA_043816605.1 Nitrospirota bacterium | reverse complement strand
GAATTTTTTGGTTAGCCTGTCAAGGGGATATAGTGTCCAAAATAAGATTTCAATAGTTACAGAATAGAGGATAAAAATACATAACTCCTTGATACCAAAAGGCTTATTAAAGAGAAAAGGGGATTTTCAGATGAAAATAATAGTTTGTATAAAACAGGTGCCGGAAACTACATCAGTAAAGCTCGACCCCAAAACCAATACATTAATTCGTGAAGGGGTGCAATCTATCATCAATCCCTTTGATATGAATGCGATTGAGGCGGCTTTGCAACTAAAAGAAATTTCTGGAGGCGAGATTGTCGCTATTTCTATGGGTCCGCCACAAGCAGAAGAGGCACTTCGTGAGGCAATATCATTTGGTGTAGATGAGGCGGTTTTGTTGACAGATAGGGCATTTGCCGGTGCGGATACCTTAGCTACCTCCTACACCTTATCTATGGCAATTAAAAAACTCGGAGCTTTTGACTTGATAATCTGCGGTAAACAGGCAATTGATGGCGATACTGCACAGGTGGGACCTGAATTAGCCGAGATGCTAAATATTCCGCAGGTATGCTTTGTCAGAAAGATAGTAGAAATAAATGACCATAAAATGACTGTCCAACGGGCATTAGAGGATGGCTATGAGGTAGTGGAGACTCAACTGCCTGCATTAATTACGGTAGTTAAAGAAATCAACGAACCGAGGCTTCCTTCATTACGCGGTAAACTTGCGGCGAAAAAGAAGGAAATTTGTAAATGGGGTGTGCAAAACATAGAGGCTTCACCTGACCAGGTAGGATTAGCCGGCTCAGCTACTCAGGTTATGCGCACATTCACACCTCCACCTCGCAAGGATAGAAAAACACTACAGGGAGAGGTTAAAAATATAGTCAAGGAATTAGTGGCAGAATTGAAGGAAAGAAAGATAGTGTAATTGTATGAGTGGAAAATAACATATATCGTGAACGACAAAAATAAGTAGATATGACTCAAGAAAATCAAATATCAAATATTAAAATGCAAAATTACAAATCAAAAATCAAATATGAGTTTAAATTAAGTGTAGAAGGTGAATTTTTGCATTTTGATATGTATCTTTGATATTTGCTTTTTGATATTTAATATTATTTTTATGGTAACTTTATTCTGTCGTTCACTATAATAGTAGCCGGGATAGAATCCTGGGCTACAAAAAAGGAGGAGTATTAAAATGACAAAAATCAAGGTATGTGGGATAACAAGTAAGGCAGATGCGTTTATGTGTATTGATGCTGGGGTAGATGCATTAGGATTTGTTTTTGTGGATGAGTCGCCGAGGAAAATTGCACCGGAAGAGGCACAAAGGATTATATCTGATTTATCACCGTTTGTTATTAGCATTGGGGTGTTTGTCAACAGGCCGGAAGATGAGGTAATCAGAATTGCTGACCTGTGTAAATTAGATATACTTCAACTGCATGGAAATGAATTACCTAATTATTGTGCCTTATTTAATCGCAAGGTAATCAAGGCATTCAGGGTTAGAAGTAGTGATGATTTTAAGGCTATGCCGGACTATAAAGTCGCCGGGTATCTACTTGACAGCTATGAAGAAGACCGCGATGGAGGGACAGGCAGGACATTTGAATGGGGTTTAGCTCAGGATGCGACAAAATATGGCCCTATTATTTTGGCAGGTGGACTCACGCCTGAAAATGTCAATCGAGCTATATCCATAGTTCATCCCTATGCCGTAGATGTCAGCACCGGTGTAGAGGGAAAAGATACACCAGGGAAAAAACATAAAATTAAATTAACCGAATTTATTAGACAAGTGCAAAACGCAGATAGCGATATTATCATTACAGATAAGGCAAGAAAATTATTTGAATGGGAAGAAGAGGAGACAAAAGAGAAAAAAGGTGGATTTCTGTTTTGGGGGAAGAAATAATGTTACCAGATAAACATGGGCATTTTAAAGCTACGGATAATTTTTTCGGGGGAAAGTTTGTCCCTGAGACCTTGATGTCTGCATTAGAGGAATTAGAGGCAAATTACCTTAAGGTAAAAGAGGATAAGGAGTTTCAAGGACAACTTGACTATTACCTTAAGGACTACGCCGGCAGACCAACACCATTATACCTTGCCCAAAGGTTAACGCAAAAGCTAAATGGTGCAAAGATATATTTAAAACGAGAGGATTTATGCCATACCGGGGCTCACAAGATAAATAATACCCTGGGACAGGTGCTTCTGGCTAAATATATGGGTAAGCCACGGGTAATTGCCGAAACAGGTGCAGGGCAACATGGGGTAGCGACAGCTACTGCGGCGGCTATGTTCGGTTTGGAATGTGAGGTTTATATGGGCACTGAGGATATAGAACGCCAGTCGTTGAATGTCTTCCGTATGAAACTTTTGGGTGCGAAAGTTCACCCGGTAGAATCAGGTAGTAAAACCTTGAAGGATGCAATTAACGAGGCAATCCGTGATTGGGTAACAAATGTTAGAGATACGCATTATGTTATCGGCTCGGTTGTGGGACCTCATCCATACCCAATGATGGTGCGTGATTTTCAGGCAATAATTGGCAAGGAAACCAAAGAGCAAATCCTTAAATTAGAAGGCCACCTGCCGGATTATTTAGTCGCCTGTGTGGGCGGTGGAAGCAATTCAATGGGTCTGTTTTACCCATTTTTTGAAGATAAGGCAGTAAAATTTATCGGGGTTGAGGCGGCAGGCAAAGGAATTGATTCAGGGCTCCATGCCGCATCATTACAAGCAGGTTCACTTGGAGTTTTACATGGGAGTTTATCTTATCTCCTGCAAGACAAAGATGGCCAGATTACCCCAACCCATTCTGTTTCCGCAGGATTAGATTATCCGGGGGTGGGTCCGGAACATAGTTACTACAAAGAACTTGGCCGGGCAGAATATGTAGGAATAACGGATGATGAGGCACTGGAGGCATTCCAGCTTTTAGCCCAAACAGAAGGGATAATCCCGGCATTAGAGTCTGCTCATGCTGTTGCTTATGCGAAAAAATTAGCCCCGCAATTAGATAAGGATAAGATTATTGTGGTTAACCTGTCCGGTCGTGGGGATAAGGATGTGGAAACGGTATCAAAGATATTGAAAGAGGGATAGACCCACATCTCTCTGCGTATGGACTTCTTACTTGAATAAAACCTCAACAGGCAAGATGCCTGTCCTACCTTACCTTGCGATTTTTCTTCAAAAAGGGGCAAAAAGGGGGCAAAAAGGGGGGCAGGCAAAAAGGGGGACAGCGACCATTTTTTTATTGACAAGATAAAATTTATATGATAAAATTTATTTATTATGCCAAGGATAGCAAGAGTTGTAATACCAGATATTCCTCATCATCTTACACAACGAGGCAATTATCAACAAATAGTTTTTCAGTCCAAAGAGGACCGAGAGCAATATCTATTTTGGATAAAAGAGTATGGTGAGAAATGTGGGGTTAAGATATGGGCATATTGTTTAATGGACAATCATGTTCATTTTATTGTTGTTCCCCAAAGTTCAGACTCATTGGCAAGGACTTTTAATCAATCTCATATGCGTTATTCTCAGTATTTCAATCGTAGGATGGGACAAAGGGGTCATTTATGGCAAGGGCGATTTTATTCCTGCCCTTTGGATGAGGCTCATCTTTACACAGCAGTCCGATATGTAGAAAGGAATCCTGTGCGAGCAGGTTTAGTAGAGCAAGGAGAAGATTATCCATGGTCAAGTGCTTTAAGTCATGTAAAAGGGGTTAAAGATCCTCTTTTATCACAAGATTTGCCTTTGCTTAAAGAGATACCGAATTGGAGCCAATATCTTTTTATCCCAGAAGAAGAGAGGATAGTAAAGCAAATTAGAAGTTGTACAGCTACAGGACGTCCTGCAGGAAGTGAATCTTTTGTAGTGAGATTAGAAGAATTA
This sequence comes from Nitrospirota bacterium, assembly GCA_043816605.1. Taxonomy (GTDB): domain Bacteria; phylum UBA9089; class CG2-30-40-21; order CG2-30-40-21; family SBAY01; genus JBDRHR01. Next base: position 765 of record JBDRHR010000103.1, on the reverse strand, counting down.
TTAGGACGAGTACTAATACCAAAATCCAGAGGAAGACCCAGAAAAGGCAAATAAATGGTCGCTGTCCCTATTTATTCCTATTTATTCTATTTATTCTGCTCATGCTGTTGCTTATGCGAAAAAATTAGCCCCGCAATTAAACAAGGATAAGATTGTCGTGGTTAGCCTGTCAGGTCGTGGGGATAAGGATGTGGAGACGGTATCAAGGATATTGAAAGAGGGATAGACCCACATCTCTCTGCGTATGGACTTCTTACTTGAATAAAACCTCAACAGGCAAGATGCCTGTCCTACCTTACCTTGCGATTTTTCTTTGAACATGGGCAAAAAGGGGGGCAAAAAGGGGGACAGCGACGAATGGCACTGACTTAAGGAAAAATTAAATAAAAGACCTCCAATTGTCGATATAAATAGCTATTCAACCGACAAGGAGGTCTACCATGAAAAGCTTCTACATATACTATCGACAAAAAAAGGGGAAACCTTGAGAAAACAGGGGAAATGGGAGTCAATATAGCTAAAAATGGAACTCAAAGCATTATTTATATAGTGAAAATATCCATGTGAAATGAAAGACGATCAATAAACGTATCTCTTAAGTCAGTGCCATTCGGGACAGCGACCCAGAAATTCCCCATCTTTGTTTCCCATGGAAAAAGTTAATTAAACTTCTGTCTAATGCCAACATCTCCCCCTTTCCCCAAAATCTCCATTTTGAGATCTATATTTAAACTGTTCGAAACAGCGTTTTGGAAGGTATCCTTC
>JBDRHR010000102.1:0-45904 GCA_043816605.1 Nitrospirota bacterium | reverse complement strand
AAGGATACCTTCCAAAACGCTGTTTCGAACAGTTTAAATATAGATCTCAAAATGGAGATTTTGGGGAAAGGGGGAGATGTTGGCATTAGACAGAAGTTTAATTAACTTTTTCCATGGGAAACAAAGATGGGGAATTTCTGTTTGGCACTTACTTTTCTTGACTTTTTATAAACTTTATGGTATAGTATATCTTAATGGAGATTTTAAAGGGTTTAAATCCACAGCAAAAAGAGGCAGTATTACATACCGATGGACCTTTATTGGTCTTAGCCGGGGCAGGGTCTGGTAAAACACGGGTAATTACATATCGCATTGCGTATTTATTGCATCAAGGAATTGCCCCGGAGAACATCCTCAGCGTCACATTTACCAATAAAGCCGCAGCTGAGATGAAAAAGCGGGTAGAACTCCTGAATGGCTCCTTTAGCCGACAAAGACTCTGGATTAGCACCTTTCATTCTGCCTGCGTCAGAATTCTGCGTTCTCACCTTAAAAACCCTAATTTTACTATCTATGATGCCGATGACCAGAATAGCCTTATTAAGGAATGCCTGAAGGAACTAAATCTTGCCCTGCAGCCCAAAGCCATCTTATCCAACATCTCTCGTGCCAAAGAAACTTTAATTACCGCTTCGGAATATACACCTACAAATTTCTTTGAGCAAAGGATTAAACCGCTTTATGAATTATATCAATCCAAATTAGACGAAAATAACGGCTTAGACTTTGATGATATTTTGATGAAGACTGTTTTACTCTGGCAGGAATATCCGCAAATTTTGGAACTTTACCAGAATAGGTTTAAGTATTTATTGATTGATGAATATCAGGATACTAATTATGTGCAGTATCTTTTTACAAAAATGTTAGCCCAAAGGCATAATAATATCTGTTGTGTAGGGGATGATGACCAGTCAATCTATTCCTTTAGAGGGGCAGATATCCGAAATATCTTAGATTTTGAAAAGGATTATAAAAATGTAAAGATTATTCGATTGGAAGAAAATTATCGTTCAACAGAGGCAATTCTTTCAACAGCTAATCGGGTAATAAGCCATAACATTGACCGTAAGGGGAAAACACTCTGGACGCAGAAAACAGGTGGACTGCCGGTTATAACTTATGTTGGCACTGATGAGCATCATGAGGCGTCTTTTGTGGCAAGAAAGGTGCTTGAGATAAGTGGGCAGGGGACTTCGTTAAATAATTTCGCTGTCCTTTATCGGGTTAATGCCCAATCGCGGGTTTTAGAAGAGGCATTTAGAAGGGCTAATGTGCCTTACGCGATTATCGGAGGGGTAAGTTTCTACGGAAGAAAAGAGATTAAAGATATTTTAGCCTATTTAAAGGTAATGGCTAATCCCCAGGATGCGGTGAGTTTAAAACGGATTATAAATGTTCCCGCACGCTCAATCGGAAAGACAACCATTCAAAAGATAGCAGATTTTGCACGAGAAAAAGGCATACATTTATATCCTGCCCTAAAAGAAATACAAACGGCTGAACTTTTACCACAAAAAGCTACCGCCTCCATCAAGAAATTTGTAGAATTAATGGATAATTTCATAAAACTAAAGCAAACTTTAGGTGTGCTTGAATTAACTAAGTCGGTGATTGATAAAACAGGCTACAAACAGGAATTAGAGGAATTAGCCGAACACGACAGGCTCGACAACATAAAGGAATTTCTTATCAGTATAGAGGAATTTGAGGCGTCAAATGAGGATAAAACTTTAGAGGCATTCTTATCCAACATCTCACTTTACACTAATCTTGATAAATGGGATGATACATCAGCCAAGGTAAGTCTAATGACCTTGCATTCAGCCAAGGGATTAGAATTTAGTTATGTATTCCTGATAGGTTTAGAGGAAGGGATACTTCCGCATATGAATGCCCGTGATGAAGAGGAAAAAGAGGAAGAGAGGCGGCTTTGTTATGTCGGTATGACTCGGGCAAAGGAGCAACTCTTTCTCTCTTATGCCATAAAAAGGAGATTATACAGTGGTAGTTTTGGTCAGCCATCACGATTCTTACTTGAATGTAAGGGACGAATCTAATTCCTGATTGCTCGGAAAAGAGCAAGAAATTATAGCCACAGATTCACAGATTATACAGATTGGAATATTTAGATATATCTTACCCCTTATATTCTTTATAATCCTAATAATCTGTGAATCTGTGGCTATATCTTTCTTTGCGACCTTTGCGAAAAGCAGAATGAGGTATTTTCAGATGAAATTGACAGATTTTGATTATTACTTACCTAAAGAATTAATCGCCCAACAGCCTTTAACTAATCGGGATGAATCAAGACTTTTGGTCTTACATCGTAGCGATGGACGGATTGAGGATAAAGTTTTTAGGGATATAATTGAGTATTTAGTCCCTGGCGATACCTTAGTTTTGAATGATACCAAGGTTTTTCCGGCAAGATTATTTGGAATAAATGGGCTTAAGAAAGTAGAGATATTACTTAGTAAGAATCACCCAGACCAGGTTTGGGAAGTACTGATTAAACCGGCAAGAAAGGTTAAAATAGGGGCAAAATTACAGTTTGGAGATGAACTAACAGGTGAATTAATAGAAAAAAGAGGCGGTTACGGATTTGTTAAATTTGAGTATGAGGGGGATTTCTTTAAGATACTAAGTAAGGTGGGCAAACTCCCATTACCCCATTATATTAAAAGAGAGTCAAATGAAGCGGATGCGGAGCAATATCAAACGGTTTATGCCAGGCATCGTGGAGCTATTGCCGCACCTACGGCGGGGTTACATTTTACCCACCAATTGCTCAAGAAAATACAGGAGAAGGGTGTCCAATTAGCCTATATTACCTTGCATGTGGGTGTAGGCACATTCGCTCCCATTAGAAATGAAGATGTGCTTGAGCATCAGATGGAAGAAGAATATTATGAAATAAGCAGTCAGGCGGCGGAAATCATTAACCAGACAAGGGGAAGGATAGTAGTTGTAGGCACAACTGCCGTGCGGGCGTTAGAAACAGTGGGTAAAAATCCCCAATCCAAAATCCCCAATCCAAAATCCAAAATATTCCCTTGTTCGGGCGTTACAGATTTGTTTATTTATCCTGGGTTTAACTTTAAGGTAACGGATATGCTGGTTACGAATTTCCATCTACCAAAAACCACGCTTTTGCTCTTAGTGAGTGCCTTTGCAGGGCAAGAAAGGATTTTAGGGGCATATCAGTCCGCCATCAATAAAGGCTACAGATTTTACAGCTATGGCGATGCGATGTTAATTATATAGATTTTAGCCACGAAGGCACAAAGACACGAAGAAAATGAGAAGGAGAAAGTAAGAAATAATTTTTATTTCCTGCTTACTGCCTCCTGCCGACTGCTTACTTTAACTTTTTAGTGCCTTTGTGCCCTGATGGCTTAACTGTGTAATGTTAGATGTGTAATGTGTTATGTAAGACATTACACATTACACATTTAACATATTATACGAGGAGGTAAAGAAATGGAGTTAAAAGAAAAATTAGGGAAGGAATTCGTGGTTACCTGCGAATTAGGAGGAACACAGGGGACAGATGTAGAAAAATCTCTGGAAGATGCCAAAAGCCTTTCAAGGGCTGATGGGATAAACATCATCGACTGTGCTATGGCAAAATTGAGAATAAATACCTTTGCCCTGACACATATCATTCAGGAGGAGTTAAATGTATGTTGCATTCCACATCTGACCCGAAGGGATAGAAGTATCCTGGCTTTGCAATCAGACCTGTTAGGTGCTCATTGCCTGGGGGTGAGGTATATTTTGGCTGCTACTGGAGACCCGCCTCAACATGGGACATACAAAGACTCAGCCGCTGTCTATAATCTGAATACACCCGGCTTGATTAAATTAATCAGCAATCTAAATAAAGGCTTAGATTATAATGGTGAAGAGATTAAAGGTAAAACCGATTTCTTCATCTCAGCTACAGCCACACCAGCCGCCAGGAATCTGGACAAAGAGATTGAGCTTGTTAAATCCAAAGTAGATGCCGGCGCCAATCTTCTGCAAACCCAGCCTGTCTATTCATCCGAGCAGGCAAAGAGATTCCTTGAGAAGGTATCGCCATTAGGTGTGCCTATACTTCTCGGCGTAATGCCGCTGAAATCCGTTAAAATGGCTAATTATCTTAATGAAAATGTCCATGGAATCAATGTTCCGGAAAATGTTATCGCCAGCCTTGAAAAATATGGCTCAGGTATTCCTATTGCCTGTGAGTTAATTGACCAGATTCGAGATTTTGCCGCTGGAATTCATATTCTGGCTATGGGAAATGTGGAGAATATGAATGCTATTATGGAGCATATCTATGGTAAGAAATGAATTTAGGCTTGCAAACAGGCTATGGTTTTTTTCAGAAATGCTTGAGTAAATGAACAAAATTTCTATTTCGTAATAGCCTGACAAGTGAATTTTACGAATAAATGTCCATCAATAATCCCTGAATCATATCTACCTTAGCCGCAATGGCGATAGGATTACCCTGTCCATTTACCATCTCTTGCGTTAATTCCGCTAAGTTTTTATTAACCTCTTTAATAAGTGTATAGACCTTGCGTTGTCCTATTTGTAATTGTGCCGCCCTTGTGGCGGTTACATTTTCTTCCACCGAATACAGGTTTCTAACTACCTTTTCCATAAATGTTTTGACTAAGTCTTTATATTGGGTAAAATTATCATAGACAGGTGATTGAATTAAAATTTTTCCTTGTGATTCGATATTACTAAGGAGGTCTTCAAAATAGACCTTTAGTTGGTCCCTGGTAGCTGTTTTCAATTCCTCATCAAAACTCTTCTCTTTAATCTTTACCGAGTCAATTTTTTGGGAATTAGTGGTGAGTAGATTCTTATCCACCATTGCCTCAATGGGCATATTTACATTTATCACGGCAAATCACCTCTTAATTAATTAAAAATTATGAATTAAAAATTAAAAATTGAGGAGTTAGAAAATAATTCTTAATTCTTAATCTTATAATTTTTAATTTTTAATTCATAATTTTTAATTCTTAGAAAGAATGTATTCTACTGAATCCACTAATGCCTGCCAGGAGGCATCAATGATATTTTCAGAGACCCCAACTGTGCCCCAGAAATCTTTTCCATCTGTTGACTCAATTAATACCCGGACCTTTGCGGCTGTGCCTTCTTTGGCATCCAGCACCCTGACCTTGTAATCCGTTAAATGAATCTTTTTTAGAATTGGGTAAGCATCTTCTAATGCCTTTCTAAGGGCAGTATCCAGTGCGTTCACCGGACCATCACCTTCTGCAACTATATATTTTTCCTGACCATTTACCTCTATTTTAATAATCGCATCTGAAAAAAGCTCTCCATTTCTATTTTCGACAATAACCTCAAATTTCTTTAATTCAAAACTGGGTTTATATTTTCCTAACGCCTTTTTTATCAGTAATTCAAATGAGGCATCTGCAGATTCAAATTGGTAACCTTCGTGTTCTTTCTCTTTAACCCTGGCTAATATTTTTCTTGTTTGTGGTGTATTTTTTGAGAGGCTTGCCTCGTTAAGGTCTATCTTGAGTTCCTTTGCCTTCTCTAAGATATTACTTTGTCCGGCTAATTCTGAGATGAGTATTTTCCGCTCATTCCCAACTAATTTCGGTTGAATATGTTCGTATGTTTTAGGATTTTTTTGGACACCACTGACATGAACCCCACCTTTATGAGCAAAGGCAGAGCTTCCTACGTAAGGTGTATGAGGTTGCGGGATGAAATTTGCCATTTCTGCGACAAATCTGGATACCTCTGTTAAACTCCCAAGTTGCTCATCTGAAATACAATTTATGCCCATTTTAAGTTTTAAATTGGGTATGATGGCACATAAATCTGCATTACCACATCGTTCCCCATAACCATTGATAGTCCCCTGGACATGCCGGCAGCCTAACTTTATGGCAATGATAGAATTTGCTACCGCCATATCTGAATCATTATGGCTATGAATACCCAGAGGCACTTTAATTACTTTTAGTGCCTCTTTAATTGGCTTTTCTATTTCATAAGGGAGCATGCCGCCATTAGTATCGCAAAGCACAATTGTATCTGCCCCGGCGTTTTGTGCCGTAAAAATAGTTTTTAAGGCATATTCAGGATTTGCCTTATAGCCGTCAAAGAAGTGCTCGGCATCATAAATTACCTCTTTACCTTTTGATTTTAAATAACTTACCGAGTCTTGTATTAACTCTAAATTTTCTTCCAAAGGGATATTGAGTGCCTCATGCACATGCAGGTCCCAAGTTTTACCAAATATACAGACTACCTGCGTTTCTGCCTTTAATAGCTCTAAAAAACTTGGGTCATTTTCCACTTTGTGTTTTGCCCGTCTGGTACTTCCAAAGGCAACAAGCTTCGCATTTTTAAGGGGGTAATTCTTTATCACCTGAAAGAACTCGGTCTCTTTTTGATTTGACCCAGGCCAACCACCTTCGATATAATGAACACCCAGATGGTCTATCATTTGAGTAATCCGAATCTTTTCCTTAACAGAAAACGATATTCCTTCAGTTTGTGCCCCATCTCGTAGGGTCGTATCATAGATTAATACATTATTCATTTTTTAACCTCCAATTTAGTAAAGAATAGGTCATATAGGTCTTATAGGACATATTCTTCTATACGCCTCAAGATATTTCTCTGAGGTCTTTTTTATAATAATATCCGGCAGTGTTGGAGCAGGTGGGTTTTTATCCCATCTGATTTTCTCAAGGTAGTCCCTGACAAATTGCTTATCAAAACTCGGTTGTGGCCCACCCGGGCAGTATTCATCCCTGGGCCAAAATCTGGAGGAATCAGGGGTCAACACCTCATCTATCAGGATAATTTCATCCTCATACACCCCAAATTCAAACTTTGTATCCGCCAGAATTATCCCCTTTTTCTCTAATTCTTTACCGGCTAACTCAAAAATACGGACACTTACCTCTTTTAAAAATTTTGCCGTCTCAATTCCAACAATATCTTGCGTTTGAGCCCCGGTAATATTAATATCATGTCCAGAGGTTGCTTTTGTAGATGGGGTAAAGATAGGTTCCGGCAATTTTGCCGACTCTACAAGCCCGGCAGATAGTTTAATCCCGCATACAGACCGGCTTTCCTGATACTCCTTCCAGCCTGAGCCGGCTAAATACCCACGCACCACACACTCTACCGGCAAAACCTTTGTTTTCTTCACCAGCATTGACCGCCCGGCTAATACACTTTTATATTTTGCTATCTCGATTGGATATTCCGCTACATCTGCGGTGATGAGGTGGTTTTTAATAATATTTTTAGTTAGCTCAAACCAATATAGAGATAGAGCGGTCAAGACCTTACCTTTGTGTGGAATGCCATTTGGCAAAACGACATCAAAGGCAGAGATTCTATCGGTAGCGATGATTAAAAGTTTATCGCCAAAGTCGTAAATATCCCTGACTTTGCCTTTAGAATGGGTGCGCACATCCTTTATATTGGTGTTAAGTAGCACTATTTCCGACATGGTTTGTTCCTCCTTAATTTAATTAGGATTATAGGACTTATAGGTCATATAGGACCTATTTAAAAAGCGAAAACAGATTTTTTAGTCTTGCCTTATCTTTATAGAAAATGAAAAAGGCTAACACCAGATAAACAAAACCATAAATCAGCCGTATCTCCCTTGATGGCAAAACCAATTGTGTCACAAACAATATGAATAAAATCAATGCCTCTCTCGTAGAAATACTTAAATTGATTAAGATTGCCACACCAAAGACGGATTGTGCGGCGGTAAGAAATAGCTCCTCTATTTGCCGGGCATCAATGAGCATTGGTGCAATCTTACCAGCCGAGATACAATAAACAATCGGTATCATTCCAACAAGCAGTGTCCACTGGTTCACCTTTGACGAGACTAATGTGCCCAGTCCCATAGTAGGTTTTGCCTTCAAAACAAACAATGAAGCGGCAATAATCTCAGGAGCCTCAGAGGCAAGTGGGGCTAACCACTGAACAAGGATAAATTCATCTATCTTAAAGATTCTTCCGGTACTAAGTAATCCCTCGGCAAAAGGCTCTGCGGAAACAAGGATAACAAAAGCAGAATATAGAAATAAAGATGTGATGATTAACCGCCTTGGAACATCAGGAAACATCCCAATTTCCATAGCAGGACCAATAAGTTCCGGCTCTGTTACATGTGCCTTTGAAGCTTGTATGATATAAAAGACAAACAGGCTCAGGAGAACTACCGTATCAATGAGGGATAAAGACCCCTTGATGGGGATAATGAAGGAATATAAAGTAGCCAGAGCTAAAGCGGATATTTCTATTTTATGTCCTTCTTCCAATTCTACACATTTTGCCTTTTTTGTTATCCAATAAAGGAAAACGACCAATGCCCAGCCAAATCCAATAAGTAATCGATTAGCCCCGGTCATATTTGCCATCGCATAAGGGATATATTGTGGGTCTTTGCCTGCCATCCAGGTAAAATACATATCTACGGCGTATTCAGGTAAAACTGCAATCAATGCCAAAAAGGCTAAAGCTAATGCCTGCGAGACATCCTTTTGGGCAACTTCAGCCGCCCAGCACAATAGAAATGCCGACGCAACAATCGCCAGCCCTGACAAACAAGCAGTTAAAATGGGCTGTCCTTCCCAATGCCAACCTGAAAATCGCAAGATTACCCAAACCATAGGGATACAAACCATCACCCAAAACAGTTGCCAACTTTTTTTCTTTTTCTTTATTTCGCTACCTCCAAATTATTAATTTCGTAATAGTTCATCTCACCACAGAGACACGGAGACACGGGAAAAAATCAGATTATGAACTTCTATTGCTGTCCCAATTATCTGTTCTGTAAGTGCTTCTTCCAAAATCATTCTCTGTGCCTCCGTGTCTCTGTGGTGAACTATTACTTAATTTCTAATTCTACCTTTGCCCGTAGATTAGCTAAAACCTTTTCTATAGATTGAATATAGGCAGTTTTAATTCTCTCAAATATCTCTTCAGAGGTTTCTTCATCATAAATATGGGATGTCTTGTTTCTATCTTCAAGCATCTGCAAGAATACTTCCTCGTCGCCAAGTAAATTAATTCTGAAAGCCTCTTTTAAGCTTTCTCTTGGTGTATTCACCACAATCCCTTGATATTCAAGGAATATCTTTAATGCCTTCCATAATAACTCAAATGTGAATTCAAATCTTTGGATTGCTCCATCTTTATCAAGGTCATCTTTAGCTTCTTGTATAGCTTCTTTTAATCTTTTAAAACCGTTTGTGAATTTTTCAACGGCATATTTAACCTTTTCTTCCATAAACCACTCTCCCTGTTTTTAAGATTATATCTTTGAAGGACTTATCCACTGCGTTCAAAAATACAATATCAACCTTATAAAGTCCTGATACCTCCTCAATCTCTTCCCTTATCCTTCTTTCCAACCTTATATCAACCTTTTCCCTGTCAATTGCCATGTCAAAATCAGAATGTGCAGGATATTTTTGTTTTGCCCTTGAGCCAAATAGAATAACTAAGTGCGGCTCAAGATATTTTTTAAGAATATCAATGGTCTTGTTTAATATTTCATTCTCTCTTTGAGTTATACTTCTGTTTCCCATTGTGGTCCCTACTTATTGAACAAAAGTTAATAGAATAAAGTAAATTATCATTAATGTAAGTCCAAGTGGTATTCCTATTTTTGCCCATTCTTTACTTTTTATTTTTAATTTATTGGCTGAGATAATATTTGGAATATTGCCGGGTATTAAGATTCCACCTGATATGATTGCGGCTAAAAGTGCATATTTAATTTGAATTAAACTTAAAACAGGTCCAATTTCTGCCGCAGTTAAAGTGGCATTATCTAAGACAGCATATAAAATATTAACCCAGTATAAGGCATAAGGAGGAATTTTTAAAATATACATCTCAATTAAAGGCTTAAAACCAGTCCCGAGAAGAATTAATGCTATGATGAATAAATATACCTTCAAGGTTCTCGTAATTATATCCTTAAAATTTTCCAATCTCTCTTCTTTAAGCCCATATTCTGCACCTTGACTTTTTCCTACAAGTTTTGTGGCTATAAGTCCAACCATAATTATTCCAGGTATTAGATAAATCCCAAGAAGTTTAAATAAAAACCAAAAGTCGGCAAAATATGGTTCTCCTTTTAATTTTGCAATGGCTATGGTTGAAAGTGGTTCACCAATAGGGGTTAAGGCGGCACCTAATCCTATGGAGAAACAAGTCAGAACAACAATTTTTATTTCTGTCTTTTTATCTAATTTTAAGTTAGTAATAACTTCCGCTAATATTAAGGCAGCTATTATGGCGGTAATGATGCTTGAAAGCATGCCTAAAACAATCACAAGTAAAAACACAAAAAGTTTTAATCCCAACTTTTCAACAATCAGATTTAAATTTTGACCAAGAGGCTTTTGGATTAGCCTGAATAATATACCGGCTAAAAAAACGGCTACCGTTATTTTTATTGGTTCTGTTAAACATTCTTTAACAATGTGCCCACTCCACTGATAAGTTATACTTACGGCAATTAATCCCATGACAAATAGAAAAACCTCAAGTTCCTCTTCTACCTTTTTTAGTACGAAAGGCAAGACAAGTACAAAAATAAGAATTATTATCAATCCTGTAATCATTTTATCAATCTCCTTAGGCTACAAACATTATACCCTAAAACAGGCAAAAATGTCAAATGAAAAATTGGACTGGGGTGGAAAACTGAAGATAGCAAGGAAGTCTTTCTTCCCTTGCTTCTTCCCTATTCCCTTCACCTCAGAGATAAATAATATCACCCTCATAATACAAGGAAAGAAAAAGAAGTAGATAATCCCGAAGATGGCGGGTGATAAGAAAATTATTCTTGATATGTTCCCGGCCATTTTCTCCAAGCTTTTTTGCATACCCCGGTTCATTGATTAGTTGTTTCAAGTAATAGGCCGTTCCTTCAATTGAATGAGTAAGGATACCTGAATATTTATGTGTTATCTGGAGCGGAATTCCGCCTACAGCCCCGGCAATAACCGGCTTTGCCTTCCATAATGCCTCAGCCACAGTCAAACCAAAACCTTCTTTTAATGATTTTTGTAAAATTACGGTTGATGCCCTTTGCAAGGCATTGATTTCTATATCGCTGGCTGGTGGAAGCAGGAGAACATGTATGTCCGGGTCATCATCGGCGGCTGATTTTACCTCTTTTAAAACTATCAGTCCTTCCGGGTCATCCGTAGCCCCGCCACCCGCAAGGACAAGCTGGCAATCAATATATTTTTTGCACATTTTGTATGCCTTGATTACACCCACAGGGTCTTTCAGATAATCAAACCGTGAAATCTGGGTGATAATCGGACGATCTGGGTCAATGCCAAACCTTTTTAGAATCGAATTAATCGTTTCTGATGGCAATTCTTTATTTTTATCGCTTAATGGGTCAATCGAGGGTGAAATAAGCACCTGGGGTAAATTAATATCCATGGCAAATGCCGGGGCAGAAAAGACAGCGGCATCATATCTGTCAATGTATGATCTCAAGAAATTCATAATATCCTGTTTGGGCGTAGTAAAATCAACATGACATCTCCAGACCCATTTTTGGCCAATCTCCTTTTTCTTTTCTACCAGAGCAATCGGCTGAGAGTCATGAATAAACAATATATCGCCATAAAAATCCAGTTCTTGGGCATTATCGCGGTTAGTCTCAAGAAAATACCCTAAATCTTCAGGGCTAAGCTCAACATTTACCCCGTGTAAGGCATTATGTATCTTTTTAGTGATACAAAAAAACCTTTCATTACCCTTAATTACATCCCATCTTGTGTCAACACCGAGTTGTCTCAAAAGTGGAATCATGCGGATAAGGATTTCGGCTACCCCACCTCCTACGGCTGTAGAATTAATATTCTGAATGATTTTTCCCTGCAATTTTTGGGCTAAAAGAAATAATTCATCGATTATACCCTGTCCAACAATCGCTGTGTAATCATTAACATTTACCATACTGTTTCACCACCTGAATAATTTTTTGTCGCAACCCTTCCAGTGTTATTGTATAAGGGTCAAGGATAGAGATTTTTTGTGCCAGTTCTTCTTCTCCGATACCTCTAAACCAGGCAGAAAAATCGTTTTCTCCTTTTTCCAGACGCATAGGTGCTTCAAATATATGAAAATAGAGTGAGTTGATGCTTATTTTTTCCAGCATTTTCACAAATTCGGCTAAATTGGAGGCAACATAAGGTGTAGGTAAAATAACGGTTGTACAACCTGTAAAATGAAATTCCTCACCCTCTGGACAATCAATCATCCGCTTCTCTTCAGCTAAATAGTCGGTTAAAATTCTTATAAAGGCTGAGCGTAAATCATTCATTTTCTTAAAATCAATTATATTGACACTGGCAATTCTCTCACCTAATTTATCTAAATTAAGGATATTGGTCAGCCAATAGGCAAAATCATTTGGCGGCTCAGGGGAGAGATAATGATGCTGTTGAAGAAAACGATGGGTATGATAGTAAATAGAAGAGGCCGGAACCTTTTTTATTACTTCTAATAATTCAATTGGATTTTTTGCCTTCAGTCCCAGTAATTTTACCAGATGCAACCGTGTCCAAAAATAAAATGAAGAATTCATTCAACCATCTCCTTAAGAAATCTCAAAACCTTTTCATGATTCATCAGATTATATCTGGCATATGATGAACCAATTCCGACCTTAATGGAATACGCCTCCTGTGGCAGAATCTTAAAAAGGTCTTCGTCTGTCCAGTCATCACCAATGGCTAAAACAAAATCATATTTATCCTTGGCAAGAAGATATGATGCCGCCGCACCTTTATTTACCCCTGAATTTCTTATTTCCACAACCTTATTCCCCTGTAATATCTGCAGTCCAATATTTGCGGTTAAGGCTATCAAATCATCCGTAAATTCTTTTGCTCTTAAGAAGCCAAGTTCCGGGTCTGCTCCCCGATAATGCCAGACAAGAGAGAATTCCTTTTCTTCGATAAATGAACCTGGTAATCTATCCACATACACCCTACACAACGATAACAGCCTCGGCTTCCAGTCATTGCTCAGTGGTTTTATTAATTGCCAGTCTAAATCTTTTTCTTTTATCCAGACCCCATGTTCGGCTATCAAGCCGATATTCAATCTCCCAAACCAGTTGGTAAGTGTCTCTCTATCGCGTCCACTGGTAAGAATAACCTTTGTTTGAGGATATTCATCAATAAGTTTAAGTAGTCTTATAATTTCTTCATCCGGTTTTGTCTCTTGTGGGTCCCTGGCAAACTCTACTAATGTTCCGTCATAATCAAGAAAGATAATCCTTGATTGAGCCTTCTTGAAATCCCTGAGCAATTCTTCCTCTTCTGAAAAAGATAATAACTTAGTCTCGAATCTTTTTCTTTGTTCAACCACATCCCTCAATTCCTGAATAAAGTCGCCTGCCCAACGGATAACATTATAATCACTCAATCTCTTTTGCATTATCTCATTTCGTCTTATTTGTTCCTGAGCGGACATCTCTACTGCCTCTTCCAATGCCCTGGCTATTTCTCCCTTGTGGTTTGGGTTGATAATAATTGCCTCGGCCAGTTCTTTTGCCGCACCAGCCATTTCACTCAAAATCAGGACACCCTTTTTATCCCTTTTTGTGGACACATATTCCTTGGCGATGAGATTCATCCCATCCCGCAACGGTGTAATCAAGGCAATATCACTTAAGCCATACAAAGCCGTCAATTGCTCAAAGGGTAGATTTTTATATTGATATTGTATTGGCGTCCAGTCAATACTTCCAAACCTTCCATTTATCTTTCCAACGATTTCATCAATCTTATTCTTTGTTTTGGCATAACTTTCAACACCTATTCGAGATGGAACAACAATCAAAAGCATAGCTACCTTTTTATGCCAGTTAAGGTTTTTCTCTAAGAACAATTCATATCCCTCAAGCCGATTCAAGATACCCTTTGTGTAATCAAGGCGGTCAACCGAAAGGATAATCTTTTTCCCTCCAAAATGTTCCTGAAGGTCTTTTATTTCTTTCTGAATCTGGATGTTATCCTGGGCAGCAAAAAACTTCTCAAAATTTATACCCATAGGAAAGGTATCTGCCTTCAGTATTCTCTCACCGATGTTTATTTCACCAATATTGTTGTCATATCCCAAAAGTCGCAAGACACATCTTAGAAAATTCTGGGTATATTCTATGGTATGAAAGCCACTTAAGTCTGCCCCTAAAAGTCCTTCTAATATTTTTAGTCGCCAGGTATTGGGTAAAAGCCGAAATATATCGTAAGGTGGAAAGGGTATATGAAGAAAAAATCCTATTGAGACCTCTGGCATCCTTTCTCTTAGAAGTTTGGGCAGGAGCATAAGATGATAGTCATGAATCCATAAGATATCATCTGGTTCTAAGATATTAACAATCGTGTTCAGAAATTCTTCATTTGTTTGCCGGTAAGAATCCCAGAAATCTTCGTCGTAAACAGTATAGGCTGGGAAACAATGGAAGAGCGGCCAGAGGGTTTTATTGCAAAATCCATGATAGAAATTCTCCATATTTTTGCTGGGGATAAAGACAGGGTAGGCTGAAAATTTAGCAAGGCATCTTTGTTTAACCTCATCCTGGAGGTTTTTACCAATGGCAATGCCGGGCCAGCCGGTCCAGATGTATTCAATCTTTGTAAATGAGGAATCCTTAAGCGAATTAAGATAATCACTGATGCCGGCAATCAGTCCGCCCGCACTCCTTTCAAATCCTATCTTGCCTTCTTTTTCGGTAACCGTAAAAGGTAATCTATTGGAAACAATAAATAATCGCATTTCTTTTTTCCTTCTTGTAGGCGGATAAATGCCTGAATAGAATTAACAATTATTAATTATTAATTGATAATTGATAATTCTACTATCCTGGTGCTCCGGGATAATCTCCCCTACGATTTCTGCAAATAGGTCATCAATAGCCACTAATCCCACTACCTTATCATTTCCATCTCGAACAATAGCCAGATGCACCTTGCTTTTTTGAAATTCACTTAACAGGTCAATCACCCGCATATCCTCTGCGATAAAGTGTGGTTTGGTCAGACAATCCTCTAATATCAATAATTCCACATTTCTGGCCATAACTAACAGGTCTTTGGTATAGGCTATGCCGATAATGTTGTGAACATTATTTTTAAAAACAGGTATCCGTCTATGTCCCGAGTCAATTATCCTATCCAGAATCTCCTCTATCGGTGAATCTAAATCACATGCTACCATCTTGTCTGCCTTAACCATAATTTCTTTTGCCTTCTTCTGACTGAATTCAAAGATACGATGTAACATTTCTCTTTCTTTTTCTTCTAATACCCCCTCTTCATGCCCAATTTTAATCAGCATCCGTAATTCTTCCTTGCTGACAAAGGGGGACAAATCCTTTCCACCACCCATAATTCTTATAATAAAATTTGTAACCACGGCAAAGAATTTCACCAATGGGTAGAAAATAAACATAATAATTTGTAAGGGACGAATGGTTAAAAAAGAGACCTGTTTCGGGTTTCTGGCAGCGTAGGTTTTTGCTATCACATCGCCCATCGTGATAAGAAGGGTAACGATAATGGTTGCCGGAATTACCGCTATATCCCCAAATAGATTTAAGGCAAGAATAGTCCCAATTGAGCCGGCTAAGATGGTTACAAGGTTATTGACGATTAAGATAGTTCCAAAGAGCCGTTCCGGATGAGCGAATACCTTGCTGATAATTTTTGCCTTGACTTGCCCTTTTTCGACTAAAGCCTTCAATTTTATTTTGCCTAAGGCAATAATAGATATTTCTGCAGCAAAATTAAAGGCAGAAAAGGCTAATAGAAAAAATAAGAATACTAAATTTAACCAATTAGCCATATTTTTCCTCTGAGTTTGACCTGTCTGACTTGTCCGATACAGGATAAGAACCCAAAAGTTTTAGATGCAGGCAGAGGTCTTCTAATTCAGTTAAAGCTTGTTGGACATTTTCGTCTTTGGCATGTCCCTCAAGGTCTAAGAAAAAGATATATTCCCATGGTTGTTTTCGGGAGGGACGAGATTCAATTTTGGTCAGGTTAATCCCGTGGTGTGCGAATGGAATTAACATATCCTGAAGGGCACCGACCCTATCTTTTATGGAGAATAAAACAGAGGTTTTGTCATTATCTGTTGGGGCAGAAATCTCCCTGCCTATAACCAAAAACCGGGTATAATTTTCTTTCCCTGCCTCAATTCCTTTAATAACTATATTCAGGTTATAAATAGTGGCGGCTAATTCACTGGCAATGGCGGCGGAGTTTTTTTCCAACGAAGCTCTTCTGGCGGCTTCAGCCGTGCTTGAGACCTCAAGATATTCTATGTTAGGCAGGTTATTCTCAAGCCAGACCCGTGATTGGGCAAAAGACTGCGGGTGGTAATAGACTCGTTTAATTCCCTCAAGCTGGGTATTTGAAAGCAGGTTATGTGAGATTTTTAATATAATTTCTGAACATATCTTGAGTTCTGACTCACTGAACATATCCAGGGTATGGGTAACAATCCCTTCTGATGAATTTTCAATAGGCACTACACTGTAATTAGCCCTGCCGGCTTCAACTTCATCAAAAACCTCTGAGATGCTCTTTTTAGAGACAAATTCACACGATGCACCAAATTTTTCAAGTGCGGCTTGATGAGTAAAGGTCGCCTCAGGTCCTAAATAGGCTATCTTTAGAGCCTCTTCCCATGAACGGGAGGCAGACATAATTTCACGATAAATGGCTTTGATTGCCTTATTTGGGAATAGTCCTTTGTTGTTTTTACATAATCTATCATAAATCTCTTTTTCTCTATCGGGCTGGTAAGCCTCTATCCCTCTTTTCCTTTTAAATTTCCCTATCTGCTCTGCAATCTCTATGCGTTTATTTAACAACTCAAGGATTTGGTTGTCAATTTCGTCAATTTCTTTTCGAAACTTATTTAGTTCTTCCTTGTCTTGAGAGCTAAATTCAGGGATGGTTAATTTTTTCATAAGGCTTTTTCCTTGGTTGGACAAGTCAGACCTGTCTGACTTGTCCAACTTCCTATTCTTTAACTAATTTTTTAAGTAATTTCTGGTCAAAATCTTTGGCAGAAAATTTGCCCATTTTTTTCAATCTCTGGTTCATGGCGGCTACCTCTACAATTACCGCAATATTTCTGCCTGGTTGTAAAGGAATAATTATTTGAGGGATATTCACTCCAAGCATTTTTATAGTTTTTTCATCTATACCTAATCTATCATATTCATTTTCAGGATTCCACATTTCTAAATTTACGGCTAATTCAATCTTCACCAGAGGAGATACAGACCCTACTCCAAACATCTCCTTCAGGTTAATGATGCCTATACCACGAATTTCCATATGATGGTCTAATACCTCTGATGGAAATCCAGTTAGCTGACCAGGACCTACGCGTCTAATTTTAACTACATCGTCTGCTACAAGCCGTTGTCCTCGTTCAACTAATTCTAAGGCACACTCACTTTTACCAATTCCACTATCTCCCAGAATAAGAACACCTATTCCATGAACCTCAACTAAATCACCATGAATACTTATCTCCGGGGCAAACATTCGCTCTAAATAAAAGGTAAGTAATGCCATTACCATACCTGTTGGCAGGAATGAGCGTAGAAGTGGGACTTTATTTCTTTCTGTCCGTTCTATTAATTCTTCCGGGATTTTTTGGTCCCAGGTAACAATGAAACAGGATATTTCGTATTTAAACATCCCTTCTAATATCGTTAGTCTTTCTTCTTTAGTTAAATTTCCAAGATGCGTTATCTCTCCTTTGCCTAAGACTTGAATTCTTTTAGCGCCAAAAAATTCTACATAACCGGCTACGGCAAGTCCCGGCCGATTAATATCATGAGCGACAATTTCATTATTTAATCCTTCCTCACCGGATATAACCTCAAGTTTTAAATCAACTTTAGTATCTTCTATCATTTCTTTAACAGTCAATTTGGATTACCTCCATTTTAAGTTATAAAGTTATAAAGTTGAAAGTTATAAAGTAAGAAGGAAAAAATAAGTGAGAGACAGTAATACCCTAACTTCCAATCTTCAACTTTCAACTTTATAACTTTTAACTCTATAACTTCCTTTACAGGTGTTTATCTTCTTCCTGACGAATTATTTCTAATGTCTTTTCAGGGGTGTCGGTAGATTTTAGCAGCTCACGCACATGATGATGTTTAAGAAGTCTTGATATTTTAGCTAATGCCTTTATATGAGGACCTGTAACATCTTCCGGGGAAAGTAACATAAAAAATAAATGGACAGGTTCATTATCTAAGGATTTAAAATTTATTCCATTTTTTGAACGACCAAAAGCCGCACATAAATCCTTGATTCCATCATATTTGGCATGAGGGATAGCTACTCCATGTCCAATACCTGTACTCATTAATTCCTCTCTTTTTTGGACAGCATCTAAGATTTTTCCCTCATCTTCAATCTTCCCTGCCTTAAACAACAAACCCACCATCTCTTCCAAAATACCATCTTTATCTTTCGCTTTTAGATTTGTTTCAATCACATCTAAACTCAACACATCAGACAATTTCATTGATTTATCCTCCTTGTAAATTAAAAATAGGTCATATAAGTCTTATATGACCTATTTTTAAATATTACCTTCCTGTTTCTATTAACCCATAATTTCCATCATTACATTGATAAAGGACATTTACCTTATCAGTTTGGGCATCAGTAAATACTAAAAATCCTGCCTTGGTTCTCTCTAATTGAAGAATAGCATCAGCTAACTCAAGAGGTTTAAGTGTTAATTTTTTCCGTTTTATCTTCTTTATATCCTCTGTTGAACTGAGACCTATTCCTTCCGTTATTTTAGAGGCTTGCCTCGTTGACAATATTTTGTTTTTCCCCTGGATTTTGTCTTTACATTTTTTAACCTGGCGTTCTAATTTCTCAACCACCTGATCAATAGAGGTATGAATATCCTGGGTAGTTACTTCACTGTGAAGAATATTACCATTGTAATTAATGTCAACCTCGATACTTCGTCGCTCTTTTTCTGCGGCAAAAACCACATGGATATTTACCTCTTTTTTAAAATACTTTTTTAACTTATTTAACCGTTTTTCTAAATACTCCTTTACAGAATCGGTTACTTCTATATGTCTTGCCGTTATAGAAATATTCACTTTTCAAATCCTCCTTTTTAAAATTATAGGTCTTATAGGACTTATATAAATTTATCATATTTTCTCTTCATTGTCAATGTTTTTTTCTAAATCTTTTTCAATAAACCTTCCCATCTTACGAAATTTTTTATAGCGTTTCAAAACAATTGTTGAAGAATTATGTTTTTGAATCTCAGCAAGAGATTTGATTAATCCCTTTTTAAGCGTCCGACATATCTCCTCTATATTGCGGTGTGCCCCACCTGCCGGTTCAGGGATAATCTCATCAATAACCTCTAATTCTAAAAGGTCTTTAGCGGTTAGTCGAAGAGTCGAGGCGGCCTCGGCTACCTTTTTCTTGTCTTCCCATAGAATAGCGGCACAACCTTCCGGTGAGATAACAGAATAAACCGCATTTTCTAACATTAAAATCTTATCCCCTACTCCTATGGCTAATGCCCCACCACTTCCACCTTCACCGATAATAGTGACAATAATTTGGGTTTTAAGTTGGGAAAGGGTAAATAAATTTTGGGCAATAGCATCACCTTGACCTCTTTCTTCTGCCCCTATGCCGGGGTAAGCCCCGGGGGTATCAATAAAGGTGATGAGTGGTTTCTTGAATTTTTCAGCTAATTTCATTACTCGTAATGCCTTGCGGTATCCTTCCGGATGAGGCATGCCGAAGTTATATCGCAGGTTACTCTTGGTATCTTTACCTTTTTGATGTCCAATGATAAAAACCGTTTGCTTATCTAAAGAGGCAATTCCAGCAATTATCGCTGAGTCATCTGCGTATCTTCTATCCCCGTGTAATTCAATAAAGTTGGTAAAGATTTTAGAAATATAGTCTATTGTTCCCGGTCTTTGTGAATGGCGGGCTAATTGAGTTACTTGCCATGGAGTAAGATTGGCAAATATCTTGTTCCTCAGTATGTTTGCCTGTTTTTCTAACTCTTTAATCTGGTTAGAGACATCTGAATCCACTTTTTCTTCGCCAGGATTTGTTAATTCTGCTATTTTATTTTCTAACTCTTCAATTGGTCGCTCAAAATCTAAATATATATTTTCCATTTAAAATCCTCTTACCTACTTTTAACTTTCAACTTTCAACTTTTCACTTTTTTACCCCTGTTTCCCTACCAAATCTCTAAATTCTCTCGGATTAATTGCCTTTGATAATGCCTCATCGTAAGAGACGATTTTTTTAGCCACTAATTCTACTAAAGATTGATCCATACTTATCATTCCCTGCTTCCTACCTGTTTGAAGCACTGAAGGTATCTGGTAGGTTTTAGATTCACGAATCAATGCCCTGACTGCCGGCACGGCAACTAATATTTCAAAGGCGGCTATTCGTCCTGTTCCATCAAATTTTTTAATCAAAAGTTGTGAAATAACGCCAATTAAATTAACCGTTAATTGAGAACGGACCTGAGGTTGTTGATGAGGAGGGAAAACATCAACTATTCTATCAATAGTTGAAACCGTATCAGTCGTATGTAGTGTGCCGAGCACTAAATGTCCTGTCTCTGCGGCTGTAACAGCTAATTGTATCGTTTCCAAATCCCGCATCTCACCTATTAAAATAACATCCGGGTCCTCCCTGAATACATGTTTTAATGCCTCACTGAAAGATAAGGTATCCCTTTCTAATTGTCTTTGGTTGACAAGTGCTTTTTTACATTCATGGGTAAATTCAATAGGGTCTTCAATAGTCATCACATGGATTGGGAAATTCTCATTAATGTGATTAATTATAGCCGATTGAGTAGTCGTTTTCCCTGCACCTGCCGACCCGGTAATTAATATAAGCCCTCTTGGTCTCTTACAAAATTCTTTACAAATCTCTGGAAGCCCCAATTCTTCTATAGTTGGAACCTTTAATGGGATAACCCGACAAACTATTCCAACCATTTCGCGTTGTTGAAAGATATGGGTTCTAAATCGGGCTAAATCAGGTATCTCATAACTTATATCAATCCCAAATTCCTGTTCAAATTTGCGTTGCTGGTCCTGCGAAAGCATATTATAAGCTAAATTTTTAGTATCTGCCGCAGTAAGTGGCGGAAGACTTTCCATAGCTACTAAATCCCCATATACCCTGAGTAATGGAGGAATGCCAACCTTCAGATGTAAATCTGAGGCATTGGTTTTAATCGCAATCTCTAATAATTCATTAATATTCATAATTACCTCGTAATGGATAGGCTGTTAGGCTGTAGGCTATTAGACTGTAGGAGGAAATTATGCATGCCTAACCTAACAGCCTTCAGCCTAATAGCCTACAGTCTATTTACCTATTACATTGCTCGAATTCTACTTATCCTTTGTTCAAATTCCTTTGGATTTGGTGCCCTGGCTAATGCCTCTTCATAACTAATCAGATTATTTTTCACTAACTCTAAGAGGTCACTATCCAATGTTCGCATGCCATATCCACCACTGGCTTGAATAATAGTATACATTTGATGTGCCTTCCCTTCCCTAATTAGACTTTTTATGGAAGGGATAGCAATCATAATTTCAAATGCTACTGCTCTTCCCTTACCATCAGATCTTGGAATTATAGTTTGTGAAATAATAGCTTGTAAATTTACGGATAATTGAAGTCTAACCTGTTCATGCTGTTCAACAGGGAAAACATCTATGATTCTATCTATGGTTTGAACGGCATTATTGGTATGTAATGTAGCAAAGACTAAAACGCCTGTTTCAGCCGCAGTAATAGCCGAGGAAACAGTTTCCAAATCTCGCATCTCACCTACTAAAACAACATCAGGATTTTGACGCATAACATGTTTTAAGGCATCTCCAAAAGATAGAGCATCAACACCTACCTCCCGTTGGTTAACAACACTTAATTTATCTGCGTGAACAAATTCTATGGGGTCTTCAATAGTTATTATATTTCCCTTTTTATTAGTATTTATATGGTCAATCATAGCGGCCAAGGTTGTTGATTTACCACTGCCGGTAGGTCCTGTAACTAATATAAATCCTCGTGGAAGTAAGGCAAGTTGTTTAAATACCTGAGGTAATTCTAATTCGTCAACAGTCTGGATTTTTATAGGTATCATTCGAATAGCCGCACCTATACAATTCCTTTGTTGAAAGATATTGACTCTAAATCTGGCTATATCAGGAATGGTATAAGATAGGTCTAACTCAAGGGTTTCCTCAAATTTTATTCTTCGTTCCTCACTTAAGATACTGTATAATAACTTTTTAGCCTCTTCATTAGATAATGTTGGAAATTTAGTTGAGCGAATCAAATTCCCATTTATCCTGAAAAATGGTGGTTCTCCTACACGAATATGTAAGTCAGAGCCACCTTCTTTTACCATCTCTTGCAATAGGTTATCAAATGTAAAATCCATTCATTACTCCTTAATATTAGGAAATTAAAAATTATGAATTAAAAATTAAAAATTGAAGAGTAAGAGAATAAAAAATATGAATTATTTTCTCTTTCCTCAATTTTTAATTTTTAATTCATAATTTTTAATTTCCTATAGTTACCTTAGCCGGATATGGATAGTCTTCTTCCATCACTATTGGTCCACTAAAAGTAGGTGTTTTAACTTTAATAATCCCATCTGATGTCGCAAAGGAATATTTGTGAGTTCCTGGTGAAAGTTTAGTTTTGTATTGATAAGTAACACCCTCAGCATAATTATTAGCTAAGATAGCAACCTTTTCCATAGGATATATTTTATCATCAATCCAGACCTCAATAAAGTTTGGTGGTGCTCCTTCCGGGTCAGTGTAAGTTATGATATAGGTAAATACCGTTTTAAGATTACCATTTAGTGGAAATACTTTGGGTGGGACAGGCTTACATATTACCCAATCTGTATCGTCAACACCTTCATTTAATCCAAAGGCAGGACTTGTTAAAGAGAGTATTAAGCAACAACTCAAAAGTATTTTTTTTAGCATTTATTTCCTTATCCTTAATCGGTAATTGGTGACAACCGATTATTGCGTTTTCCTCACCGATAACCTGATTACCTCTCACCGATTACCGTCCTAAAATCTAATGTCTATGGTCTTCTTTACCCACTGCTGTTTGATATATCGGACACTGTGGGCATCTTTCTTTATCATTCCTTTTACAGCAGGGTATCTGAGGAACTTCCCAGCAATTAAGTTCCTGACGATAAGCCGCACAATTTAAATAATGGCTTGCCGGACACCCTCTAATTTCGCAACATCTTTTCATTTAAAAACTCCTTTTATCAGAGTACAGAACACAGAGCACAGAACACAGATAATTAAATTTGTATTCTGTGTTCTGTGCTCTGTGTTCTGCTTTCATTCCGTAATATTCTTTTTCTATTAAAATCTTTGTTTAATGCCTTAATAAATGCAGATACCACTTTACCATCAAATTCATAGCCACAACCTCTTTTAAGTTCTGATATGGCATCTTCCGGGGTAAATGCCTTCCGATAAGGTCGAGTTGAAGTCATAGCATCATAGACATCCGCTACGGTAATAATTTTAGCAATTAAAGGGACCATTTTATCATTTAAAGCCCATGGATAACCACTGCCATCCATTCTTTCATGATGAAATTTTATCCCTTCAATAATCTCTTTTTTAGAACAAATTGGTTCCAGAATTTTTGCTCCGATGGCTGTATGTCTCTTGACATTTTCAAACTCTTCTATAGTTAGCCTGCCTTTTTTATGAAGTATTTGATTTGAGACACCAATATTACCTAAATCATGTAAGAAGGCGGTTATTTTAGTTGTTTCTACATTTTCTGCATCTAACCCAAGTTCTTGTGCAATTTTAGCCGAATAGTCGGCTACCCGCTCACAATGCCCATGGATATAGGGGTCTTTTGCCTCTGCTGCGACTAATAATGATTGAATAGTATTCAAAAGTTGGCGCATCTTTTCATGATAAAGATGCGCATTTTCAATAGCTACCCCTGCTTCATTACATAGGATTGAAAGTATCTCTATTTCTTCTTTTTTATATGGTTCTAAAGAGAGCTTTTCTCCTATGGCTAACATCCCTAACAACTTATCCTTGCAGGTTAAAGGGATACAAATTATTGCATTTAATCCTTCAAAGTCTTTTTTTATCTCACGCTGGTAGTTGCCGGGACTATTTTCTTCTTTTTCCTTGATAATCGGCATTTTAGTTTGCATCAGGCGATGAATTAGTCCTGAATCACTATTAAATTTCATTATCTTTCTTTTTATTATATCGAGCCCGACTGCTCGACTTACCTGAGCCATCTGGGTGAATTCATCGAATAAAATCACACAAGCATTACGAATATGCATTCTATTTACTATAGAATTTAAAAAGATATCTAATAATATCTCCTTATCAAAAATAGAGGTTATTTTACGGCTGATGTCTTTAACCATCTGCTCTTGATTAAGTCTTTCAAAAAAGAAATATTTATCAATTAATGTTTGAATCTTCTCTCGCCCGAACTGAAAAAGGAAAGTCAATATCATAATAATTAATATAGCCGGTAAAAGTGAATTATAACCTATTAGTCTTCTAAACATTGTCTCAAGGGTTAAAAGGCTTACCAAAAACAAAACGAATAGAATTGAACTTAATCCCAGATAAATAAATTTCCTTCCAGAAATCTCAATCTCTTTAGTTTCAAGCGTAATCAATCTATGCCTGACAATACCATAACCAATTATTAAAGGATAAATAGCACAGGCTAAATGCCCCAGCGGATATATCTTATTATTAACAAGACAAAGTAAATTACTACTTATGCCTAAGATATTAATATATCCTCCCAGAAATAACCATTGCAAATGTCTTTTTTCAATAATATTAGTGGTTGTCCCTTTTCTATGAGCTAAAGTCAAAAGGCTATAAACTCCAGCTAATATAAAGAAACTAAAGAATAAAATATCACCTCCGCCCCCTATGGGATAATAACAACCTTGAGTATAGTTAACATCATGACTCATTCCCCCTATTGCACTTAGAATAAGAAAGAGATAACTTAAAAAATACCCACTCTGGCAAAGTCTTTTAGTCATCAATCGATGGTCGGCAATAGTAACTGACACCAAATGAAAGAAGACAGATGGGATAAAGACTAAACTTATGTAATAGAATTTTAACCAGATCAATGCCCAAGCTACACTTAAAGAAAAATATACCCCCAGAGAGACAAAATTCCAGAGTGCCAAAATTATTCCATTGAGGATTAAGATATTATTTATCCTGGATTTTCTTCCACTAAAAAAAACAAGTCCTACCAGGAAAAGATTAGTCACTCCGGCTAAAAATGCACTTACACCAAGGGACACATTGAGTTCCATAAAATATATTTCCTTAATTAGTAATTGGTAATTGGTAATCAGTATGTTGGATGCAGAACCAATTACCTGCTCACCGCTCACTGATTACCTTTTATCCCTTATGTCCCTCCCTTTCTTACAATTAACAATTGATAATTGATAATTGATAATTGATAATTATACTTAACAACTTATCATAAAATATTAAAAATGTCAAGTGAAAATTGATGGAGGTCGTAATCCTTAACAGTTATTAGGTGTAAATTTCTGTTAAAATCCCGTAGGGACAATATATCGGTAGAAAAGATACCACCCAAAATGTCAAATGCCGTAGGCATGATATAGGTTTCTACCTATACCGATATCTTATTCCTAACGGAACTGTTGGTTTGTCAATGTTTATTGTTTCTACCAATATTTTGTTCCTAACGGAACAATTTCAATGATAACCCCCTGATAACGAATGTATTACATTGATGCAAAAAAATTTCTTGACAATTCAGGAAAATTATGTTAATCTTGAAATAGAACGGACAAGTCCGTTTTCTATATTAAAGGGAATGACTATGAAGACACATATCTCTTCTAAGAAACAAGAAAGAACTGAACAAATCCTGCAAGCGGCTATGACTGTCTTTTCAAGGGATGGCTATCATAAAGCAGATGTAGATGAGATGGCTATAAAAGCTGGAGTAGGCAAAGGCACTATATATCGCCATTTTGAAAGCAAAAAGGGATTATTCCTCGCCGTGGTAGAATGGGGTATTTCTAAGATGAAGGAGTGCATCGGTGAGGCAATTAAGAATATTGATTCTCCGATTGAACGAACAACCCGGGCAATTTCTACCTATTTAAAATTTTTTGAGACACACCGCGAATTCTATCGTGTCCTGATTCAAGAAATGACCGGCTTTAGAGAAGAGGTTGAAAAAATATTTAGAGAGACATATCTTCCCCATATATCCTTATTAGAAGAAGGGCTTACTCAAGGCATAGAAAAAGGGGTGATAAAAAATATCAATCCACAAAGTGCGGCTTTTGCCTTAATTGGGCTGACTAATGCTATCATCTATAAATGGCTGATAAGTGATAAGGATTATCCACTCACTAATGAATTGGATACCATCTTAGAAATTTGGTTTAAGGGAGTAATTAAGGAATGAAAAGGTGTGAAATTTTTCTTGAAAGGGAACTTTTTGGATATGTGGACTGTCTAAAATATACTATGTTTAATCATGGTGTGTATCATGCACCCTTAATGGTTATTGATACACTATGTTACCATCAGGAGGAAAAGATTTCATGGGATGTTTATCAAAATCCGTGTCAATAATTGTCATCCTTTTACTTACTTTCTCAAGCACCTATGTGCAAGGGACATCCTTAAACACCGAAAAACCATTGACCCTAAAAGAATGTATTCAGATAGCATTAGAGAATTCATCAAAGATAACGATAGCTAAAAGGAGCATGGATACAGCAGAGTTAGAGGTGAAGGATGTGAGGGCAAAGTATCTTCCGAAATTAAATGCTACTGCAGGTTATAAGGTTAATGACACCTACGATAAAATAGAATGGACAGAAAACCATTATGATGTTAGCCTGTCCCTGACAGAGATTTTTTATGATAATGGGAAGACACCTAACGAAATCAAGCAGGCTAAAGCCCGTCTGGAATCTGCCCGGTTAGATTTCCAGGAAATACAGGATGAGATGACCCTTGAGGTAATCAAGAGCTACTATGAACTCCTGAAAGCACAAGGGATGCTCAAGGTAAAAGGCGAAGGTTTAAAACAGGCACAAACTCACCTCAATTTAGCCAGGGCAAGATATGATGCAGGAGTTGCTCCTAAATCCGACATCCTTAAAGCCGAAGTAGAGGTAGGAAGTAGCGAGTTGGACATGATTTCTGCAGAGAATACACTTTCCTTAGCCCTGTCTGACCTCAATAATTGTTTAGGAATAGATCTGACAAGCCTGACAAGTCTGACAGAAGAGATAAGTCTGACAGGAGAGATAAGTCTGACAGGAGAGATGACCCTTGATGAATGTTTGGCTTATGCCTTAAAAAATCATCCTGAAATAAAGAAGGCTGAAATCAATTTAAAGATAGATGAGATAAACCTGAAATTGAAACAGAAAGAGGTTTTGCCAAATATCACTTTGGAAGGTAATTACAATACCGATGTTGACCAATTCATCAATAATAAATATGATTGGGATAATGCTTCGGATTGGGAGATAGGCGTAAAAGCAAGTGTCCCGATTTTTGATGCCGGTAAATCAAAAAGAGAGGTAATAAAGGCTAATATTAATCTATCAAACACCAAAAGTAATACAGACCAGTCAAAAAAAGATATTGCCTTAGAGGTGAAGAAGGCATACTTGACTGTAAAGTCGCAAAAGAAGGTAATAGAAACTACCGAAAAACAGGTAGCACAAACAAAGGAGAGTTTTGAGTCCACTCAGGGAAGGTATAAGTCAGGGGTAGCCCCTATCTATGAGGTTATAGATGCTCAAGCCTCTTTTAATAATGCCAAAACCAATTATGTTAAGGCAATCTATGATTACCAAATGGCTATCTTTAGTCTGAGGAAGGCGATGGGAGGAGAAATATGCAATTAAAAATTATGAATTATGAATTAAAAATTAAAAAATGGGGGAATGTATGAAAAAAATAATTATGTCCATTGTCTCAATAATCCTGGTGGTAGGTATAATCTTTGGAATAAGCTCCTGCATAAAGAAAAAGGACGATAACATTCCAAAGCTCAAGACCGCTGTAGTCCAGCGTGGGGATATGGTGGTTAAGGTTACAGAGACAGGCAGTGTCCAACCAAAACTACTGTCCAGATTAAGTCAAATGTAGGAGGAGAGATAGTAAGACTGCCGGTTAAAGAGGGTGATTGGGTCAGGAAGGGGGACTTATTAGTCGAATTGGATACAACCAACCTTAAAAACAGGCTTAGTCAGGCAAATGCAGACCTTGAGGCGGCAAAGGCAAAACTCTCTACCTTACTGGCTGGAGAAAGACCTCAGGAGATAGTCAAAACCCGTGAGTCATTAAAGCAGGCAGAGATTAAACTTGAGGATGCTAAGATAAAATTGGACAGACAAAATGGGCTTTTTAACCAGGGGTTTATTTCAAAACAGGATGTGGATACGGCACAAAGAGAGTATGAATTAGCCCAGAGTAGCTACAACACAGCATCCCAGCAATTGAGTTTAGTCCTTGAGGGGGCAAGAGAGCAGGATATTGCCTCTGCCAGGGCAAGTGTATTAAAGGCAGAGGTAGGTTATGAACAAGCCGAATCTGATGTGAAGGATGCTATGATTTATGCCCCGATTTCAGGAACAATCATGGAGAAGAATGTAGAGGAAGGGGAGAAGATTACTTCAGGCATTGGTAATAGCGGTGGCGGAACTATCATTCTCGTCATCGGAGACCTTTCAACAATGAAAACCTTGACCAAGATTAATGAGGTGGATATTACTAAGGTCAAAACAGGACAGGATGTCGAGATTACCTTAGATGCCATAAGAGGGGAAAAATATCATGGCAAGGTGACAGACATTGCCTCTTTGGGCAAGATAGAGAACAATATCGTTACCTACGAGGTGACGATAGAGATAAGGGAGGAGGAAGGAGGCAGGAAACAGGGTTCAGGGAGGAGAAGGAAGGAGGCAGTAGGCAGGAGGCAGAATATAGAATACAGAATTCCAGTTCAATCCAAAATCCAAAATCCAAAATCCAAAATTCGAATCCCGAACCCCGAATTTTCAGCGGAAAAACTGAAACCAGGGATGACGGCTGATGTTGATATTATCACGGCAAAAAGAGAGGATATCCTCTATGTGCCGCTTGGGGCTATTGTTGAGAAAAGAGGAAGCAAGGAAGTTCTGGTAGTCAAAGATGGTAAACCTATCCCGAGGAAAATAAAGACCGGTTTGCAGGATGAGACCTCTGTAGAGGTAATTGAAGGATTAACCGAAGGCGAAAAAGTAAAACTGAATAGTCTAACCCCAAAGAAAGAAAAAACTGAGTCCTCAGGTCGTTCTCCAAGACCACCAGGGATGATGAGGAGAATGTAGTCCTATGTTAATAAATGTCCATGATATAACAAAGATTTATAAGATGGGAAAGATAGAGGTTTCTGCCTTAAGAGGGGTTAGCTTCCAGATAGAGAGGGGTGAGTTTGTCGCTCTGGTGGGTCATTCAGGAAGTGGAAAGACTACCTTGATGGATATTTTGGGTTGTTTGATGAGACCTACCAAAGGGAAGTATTTTTTAGATGGCAAGGATGTTTTTCAATTAAAGGATGACCAGTTAGCAGAGATTAGAGGTAAAAAGATTGGCTTTGTCTTTCAGAGTTTTAACCTGTTATCTCGCACCTCAGCCCTACACAATGTAGAACTCCCCTTGCTCTATAATAATACCCCTAAAAAGGAGCGGATAGAACGGGCATGTCAGGTATTGCAGTCGGTCGGGTTAGAGCATAGGATTCATCATCGACCAAATGAATTATCCGGCGGACAACAACAAAGGGTAGCCATTGCCAGAGCCTTAGTGAATAATCCCTCCATCATTTTTGCTGATGAACCAACCGGTAATTTAGACAGCCAATCAGAGAAAGAAATCATGGAGATATTTGATAAATTACACCGGCAGGGGAGCACCATCATTATGGTTACCCACGAAAGAGAGATTGCCTCTTATGCCCGGCGAACTATTTCACTAAAGGATGGACAGATTATAGAGGATGAGAAGAAATAGATGCAGATACCAGGATTGGAGAAGAAAGTTTCGACTATAAGCGAAATTATTTAACAAAAGTTTCGATTATATGTTATAATATAAGGTGGATAGGCTGAAGGCTGTTAGACTGTAGGTAAAGCCTAATAGCCTACAGCCTAACTGCCTTCAGCCTGAACAAAAGGTGGCTCAAATGGAAGAGATATATTATGCCTTCAATCCCTGGTGGGAAGGAAGAGATTTTGATTTTGGGATAATAAGAGAAGAGATGCTAAGAAAGATGGGAGAGCATCTTGGAAGAAAGCAGATAGATATTATTATAGGCTCCAGGCGGGCAGGAAAGACTACTTTTACCAAACAGCTTATTCAAAAAGCACTTAAAGAAGGTATTCCGGCTAACGATATTCTTTATTTAGCCCTGGACCATCCTCAACTTTCAAGTTATCCTGTATCTTATCACCTAAAATTCTTTCGCAAACTTTTTATGCACTCCTTAAATAAGAAACTCTTTGTTTTTTTAGATGAAATACAGGAGAGTCCAAATTGGGAAATTGAACTTAAGTCTATCTATGACTTAGAGGATGTAAAGATGACCTGCACAGGTTCTACATCTTCTTTAATAAGTAGCCAGGGTGGGAAACTTACCGGCAGACAATTTATTACCACCGTATATCCTTTAAGTTTTAAGGAATTTCTTCTTTTCAGGAGGGTAGAAATAAGTCGGGCTGAAGATTATAGATATGATAAACTGCTTGAAGAATATCTTCATATTGGAGGGTATCCAGAGAATGTCCTTAAACCTGATGAAAAGTATCTAAACAACCTAATAGAAGATATTATTGCTCGTGACTTAATGCGTCTATTTCAGATAAGAAAGCCTAATCTTCTGAGGGATATTCTTCGTCTATTAGCCGCCTCAGTAGGTTCACGAACCAGTTTTAATAAATTGGCTACTATATTGCGAGTAACCGTAGATACTGTTAAGGAATATCTTGGGTATTTTGAGTCTGCCTTTCTAATCAAACCTCTTGAAAAATGGACTACCTCCTATTCAGAAAAGGTATATGCGGCTAAAAAGATTTACTTTGGTGATACAGGGATAAAATCTGTATTCACGGGTAAAGGAGATTTGGGGGCTAAGGCTGAAAATGCCGTATTCCTTCATCTGTTGCGAGAGGGGAAATCATCTGGTTATTACGCAGAGAGTGAAAAAGAGGTTGACTTTGTCCTGGGTGACTTTAATGAGCCTATGCCTGTAGAGGTAAAGTATATTTCCAACTTTGACTGGCAGGATAAAGGATATGGGGGCATAAGGTTGTTTTTACGCCGTTTCCCTCAAACAAAAGAGGTATTGATTATTTCTAAGGATGTGGAAATGGAATTACAAGAAGATAGCGTGGTGGTGAGAATAATTCCGCTGTGGAAGTTTTTGCAAGGGTGAATTTAGTATTGTGTCCCCGGAATTAAACCAAAACTCTCAAACCTGATGCAACTAACAGAGTGCTTGAGGTTATCACCCAAAGGCTACGCTCTTCTCAAGCACTCAGTATTCCAGAAACTCAATACCTAATCTTGCCAAACTTCGCTAATATCAGGCAGAAACTAAAGGAGCAGATTGATGCCTTAAGTCAATCTATTTTAATCAAGGCATTTAGAAAGAAATATTAGACGGGATATCAGGATAGACATGATAAAAAAACAGTAGAGATAAATAATTATCTTGTTCATCTTGTTAATCCTGTCAAAAAATTATTATTCTCCTTTGTGTTCTTTGTGGTTCAATTGTTTATTGCAATCTCAATTTATTCGAGTATATAAAAGGTAACCAGGAGGTAATTGTTATGAATCTTGCTGAAGGTTTTAGCACAGGACTAAACGGGCTGACTGCCAATAAACTTCGTTCAGGATTGACTATGCTTGGCATCATCATTGGGGTAGCCGCAGTAATTGCCATGGTCTCCATTGGTGAGGGGGCAAAACAGGCTATTACCAAAAGGATTGAGTCTATGGGTTCTAATCTGTTGATGGTTCGTCCTACACATCAATCAAATGAGGATAAAAAGACGGAGATTACTGGTGTTTCCCCTGGACTGACCAATGAGGATGGATTAGCCATCTTAAAAGAATGCCCATCGGTAAAAGATGTTGCCTGCGAGATTACCTTAAAGGCTCAAGCTAAATACAAAGATTTAGACTGGGATACAAGCATAACCGGAACTACCCCTTTCTACCAGGAGGTGAAAAACTTCCATGTCCAGGATGGAAGTTTTATCTCACCACAGGATGTCCAGGAGTGGAAAAAGGTATGTGTCCTTGGGAAAACGGTAGTAAGGGAGCTTTTTAAGGAAGAAAATCCCATTGGCAAGACGATTAAGCTTAGGAATGAAAGGTTTATTTGTATTGGGGTAATGGAAGGAAAGGGACAGACAGGCTGGAGGGATGAGGATGATGTTATTTTTATTCCCCAGACCACGGCACAAAAAAGGTTTACCGGAGATACAAAGGTTACAGGCTTACTTGTTGAGACTAAAGGTTCAGAGGTGGCTGAATCTGCTGTTTCCGAAGTAGAATCAGTTTTGACCAAAAGGCACAAGAATGTTATTGACTTTGAGGTCCGTAGTCAGGAGGAGATGTTAAAGACAATGCAGGGGGCTACCCAAACCTTCAAGTTGCTGTTGGGAGGTATTGCGGCTATATCTTTGTTAGTGGGAGGGATTGGAATTATGAATATTATGCTTGTCTCGGTTACTGAACGCACCAGAGAGATAGGCTTGCGGAAATCTGTTGGTGCCAAAAGGCGGGATATCCTGGCACAGTTTCTCATTGAGTCAGTAGTAATCAGCATGGCTGGTGGTATTATAGGCATCATTTCAGGCATAGGTCTGGGTGTAGGGGTAGGTGTGTTGATGGGTAAAGCTATGCCGGGAGGGACACCAATGAGTTCTGTAGTATCACCAGGGTCTGTGGTCTTAGCCTTCTTCTTTGCCGTAGATATAGGGATATTCTTCGGTATGTATCCAGCCAACAAGGCTTCAAAATTAGACCCGGTTGAGGCACTGAGGTATGAGTAAAAGAAAAATTAAAGGAGGAAAAATGAAAAAACTTTTTTTTATAGCTGTACTCATTTCAAGTGTTGGTTATTCTGTCCGGGCAGAGGTTAAACCACTAACGCTTGACCAGAGTATCCAGATAGCACTTGCCAATAACCATAGCTTGCAGGCGGCATCAAAGAGTGTAACCTCAGCTAAGGAAGGAATAGTCGAGGCAAAGGCAGGCTTTTACCCTACCCTACGGTTTGAGTCAAGTTGTACCAAATTGGATTCTGCACCATCATTTGGAACAATGATTATGGGTGATGATGTTATCTATGATGCCAAGGGCATAGTAACACAACCGCTATTTACAGGCGGGAAGCTCTCATCTGCCTATAAAATTGCCCTGTCCAATTATGAATCAGCCGAATATGGATATGAGCGTGTCCAAAACGAGTTAATCTTAGCGGTAAAAAGTGCCTATCTTGGTATCTTGAAGGCATTGAAGTTCCAACAGGTTGCCGCGGATGCGGTTAAACAGGTTGAGGCACACCGGCGGTTAGTTAAAAATTTTTATGATGCCGGGACAGTGGCTAAGGTAGATGTTTTACGGGCAGAGGTCCAACTGGCTAATGCTAAACAAAATCTGATTAAGGCAGAAAATGGCGTTAGCATGGCTAAGGCAGGGTTTAATCAGGTATTGGCTCGTGGATTGGATGCCCCGGTTGAGGTTATTGACATCCTTGAGGGGACACCATATACGGTGAACCTCAATGATTGTAACAAAGAGGCAGGGAATAACCGCCCGGAACTCAAAGCTATGAAGGCTAATATCGAGATGCTCAGGCAAAGTGTAACGATAACTAAAGGCGATAATTACCCCGCGGTTGCCTTGATAGGAAATTACGATTATCAAAAGGGTAAAACGCCGGAGATTGAATGGGATGGGAGTTGGATGGCAGGAATTATGGTCAACCTTACCCTGTGGGATTGGGATGCAAGGAAGTCTCGGATTAATCAGGCAGTTTCAGAACTTGAGGCTGTCTATGCACAAGAGATGCTGTTGAAGGATGGGATTATGCTGGAGGTCAGGCAGGCATATCTCAGCCTGAACGAGGCTGAAAAAAATATCGAGGTAGCCCAGGGTGCCATTGGACAGGCAGAGGAAAACCTGCGTATTAGCGAGGAGATGTACAAGGAAGGGGTATCTACCACTACGGATGTATTAGATGCCCAGACATTACTTACCCAGTCAAAGACTAATTACTATCAGGCATTGTATGACTATAACTTAGCCCGGGCAAGATTACAAAAGGCAATGGGAGGAAGGTAAAAATGGAAAAGGGGAAATGTAAAATGAAAAATTTAAGATGGGTGGCATTGTCCATCCTGGTTTTAATCATTGGGTGTGCAAAACCACCAGAAAAGGAGACGAAGATAGAGGCTATTAGTGTCGTTACTGCAACGCCTGCTATCTCAGACATAATCCTTACCACTACATTGCAAGGGACTGTCCTGCCTATTCGTGAGGCGAAGATTTCACCTAAAATGGGTGGAAAACTGCTTAAAATCTATGTCAAGGAAAATGACCCTGTCCAGCAAGGTGATGTAGTGGCAAATTTAGACCCAACGGATGCCCAACTCAGGCTTTTGCAAGCAGAGGCAGGGCTATCTACAGCTAAGGCAGGCTTAAAGCAGGCAGAGACAAACCTTGAGTTGGTTAAAATAGAGTTTGAGCGTGCAGAAAGACTAAAAGAAACCAATTCCATCGCCCAATCCGCCTTTGATAAGGCAAACACCGGCTATAAGATGGCTTGTGCCCAACTTGAATTGGCTAATGCCCAGGTTAACCAGGCACAGGTAGCGGTTGCCTCTGCCAGACAAGGGTTAGAGGATACCAATATCACCGCCCCTATTTCCGGTATAATTACCTCAAAATGCCTGAATGAAGGTGAGGTGATTAGCCAGATGAATCTCTCTTCCCCAATCCTGACGGTTATGGACATCTCTACGGTTAAGGTGGAACTGGCTGTCTCTGAGGACCTGATTACTAAAATCAAGCGGGGAAGCAAGGCAGAAGTTTATTTTGATGCCTATCCGAATAAAAGGTTTACAGGCATAATCTCTAACATATTCCCCACCGTTAATTCCCAGTCCCGAACCTTTTCTTGTTTCCTCCATATCCCTAACCCTCAGCATCTAATTAAGCCGGGGATGTTTTGCCGGGTAACACTTGACCTCGAAAGGCATGAGGGTGTGCTGTGCATACCCCAGGGGGCAGTCTTTAATCGAGGATTGGACAATTACCTCTATGTGGTTGAGAAAAATCATGCCAGGCTGAAACAGATTAAATTGGGTATTCAGGACTTAGAAAAGATGGAAATTACAGAGGGATTAAACCAGGATGAAGAGGTTGTTATTCGCGGTGTGGAAAATCTACAGGATGGTGTCTTGGTGCGGATTATAAGGGAGGTAAAGTAACATGGCTTGAAAAAGCCGGAGTTTGAATTCAGTGAAAGATTTGGTGGAGTGCAATTCATATTGACAAATGAGATAACCTGTGCTAATCTAAGGTTCAGAGGTGATAAGAAATGGAAAATCAGTTGCTGGTTGAAAAAATGAAGAGATGTCAGGAAGATAGTCTTTGGATAGTCGAACATTACGATGAACTCAAAAAGAGATATCCGTATGAAGGAGTGGCTGTGATTAATAAGCAAGTAATTGCTCATCATAAGGATTCCATGGCGTTAGGCAGGCAGTTAAGAGAAAAATATGGTAAGGAGGCAGGTCATATTGCAGTAGAGTTTATTGTTCCAAAAGAGATGGTGTTGGTAGTATGAAAATAAGAGGGTTCTTTGGTATCTTTGATGCTCCTTATGCAAGAGCAACATTAGTATGCGAAAAGATGGATATTGAATTTGAGATAAAGTTCTTGGTAGACACCGGAGCATAGAATACTATTTTGAGTGAATTCGATGCAAAGGAAATAGGGTTAGATTATCATGTTGTAAGTAGTAAAAATGAAACCTTAAAGTGAAACCCTAAAGGGTGAAATCCGATTTTGTGAGCAATAAAAGATGAAACCCTAAAGGGTAAATTCCAGAATTCGGAGTTAATTCTTTAGAATTTCATTCTGAAGTTAATCATGGAGTTAATCTTTTAGGATTTCACATTATTAAAATTAATAGCAAGGAAGCAGATACTTGAAACTAATTACATTTTTTGAGCATAAAAAATATGAATATAAAAACCTTTCGCCAGACCCTAAAGAGAAGATAGAATTAACAGATTCGGACAAGAATCAGATAGACCGCATAAATAAAAAACAAAAGGCAACAATTTTTAATTTAGGTTGGAAGGAAATTGAAGCAACTTCTTATGTAGGGGTAATCAGGTGCAGAAATAAAACCATTCAGATATTACCAAAACTTGATTTTAAAGAAAATGGGATGGAGGATAAGGATAAACAGAAGAAACAAACTGCTACCCAAAATCTGCTTTTTTTATTATCGTATACTAAGAAATTAACCATTAAGGAGTCAGAAATTGCCAGTCTTACTTCAAAGCGAGATAGTTTCTTTGAGGTGCTTATTTATCTCTTTGCGAAAAATCTTGATGAATTATTGAAAAAAGGTATTCATCGAAGGTATGAGGTGGTTGAAGAGAAAACCGGCTTTCTTAAAGGAAAATGGCTTATCACAAAACAATTGAGACATCATCCAATAAGCAAACATTATTTTTTAGTTGCCTATGATGAATTCACAGAGGATAATCTTCTTAATCAGATATTAAAATTCACCATCCAGTGTTTATTAACTGTATCCGAGAGTGAGGGGAATAAGCGACTTTTACGACAACTTGCTTTTATTTTTTCAGATGTAAGCGATAAAATGATTTCTTCGAATGACTGTAAGAAATTTACATTTACAAGATTAATAGATGCGTATAAACCCGTATTCAATCTGGCTAAATTATTTATTTGTGATTCCTCTATTCAACTTTCGGTCGGTAAGGTAGAAACCTTCTCCTTGCTTTTTGATATGAATAAATTGTTTGAGGAGTTTATTGCTGAGTTTATTAAAAAGGAGAGAATTTTAGACAATACAGATTATAACGAGTGTGAAATTATCACTCAGAAAAGAGGGGAATATTTGGTTTATAAGAATGGTATTGAAGGAGCATTCCATCTTCAGCCAGATATTCTTTTTGTTAGTAGAAATAACGATAAGGAATGTAAATTGATTATTGATACAAAATATAAGCGGCTGGAAACTGAAAAAGATGTTACATCAGAGGATATGTATCAGATGTTTGCGTATAGTCAAAGGCATAACTGCCCAAAGGTTATTTTACTTTATCCGCAATGGGAAAAAGAAGTTAAGAAAGATTATTTTGTGAAAGAGGGTAATAGAAAAATCCTCATTTGCACAGTGAACCTTAATCGGGATTTAAAGAAGGAGAAAGAGGAATTGAGGAATGAGTTAAATGAAACCCTAAAGGGTAAAATCCAGGATTAGATTCTGGAGTTAATCCTTTAGGATTTCATTCTTCATTCCGGAATTAATTCTTTAGAATTTCAAAGGAGTGTAAAAATGCCTCAGAAATTACACCATCCCCTTCATTTGTATTATGATGATACTTGGTATTTCTTGAGTGTAGGTGTGTATCAAAAACAACCAATTATAGCAAATGACTTACGCAAATCAGAATTAAGAGATTTATTAAAAGATGTTTACTCTAAATTTGGATATAAGATTAAGGCATGGGTAATTCTTGACAATCACTATCATATTTTATTTAAAACAAGTAAAGGAAATGATATACCAAAACTCATTCAAAAAATACATGGAAGCGCTTCTCATAAATGGAATTTAGAGGATAAAGAAAGTGGGCGAAAAATTTGGCAGAACTATTGGGACTATTGTCCAAAAGATGAGAAAGATAGGTGGATGCACTTCAACTATATTCATCATAATCCGGTAAAACATGGCTATGCCAAACAAATGGAAGACTGGCAATATTCAAGTTTTCAGTATTATTTGCGAAAATATGGAATGAAATGGATAATGTCTTGCTTTGAGTCATATCCGATTATTGATTTTTCACTGAGTTGGAAGGATTGAAATGGAGTTGGAGTTAATCCTTTGGGATTTCATTCTGGAATTAATTCTTTAGAATTTCATAACTATAGTAGAGATGAAACCCTAAAGGGTGAATTCCAAGTTTAATGGAATTAATTCTTTAGAATTTCAAAAATTTATAGGAGGTAAAGAAAATGGTAGAGTTAACTGAAAAGGTAAAAAAGAAAATAATAGAGGATGCTGAAAGATATAAAAAGCAGTGTGAATGGGAAAAAATATCAGAGATTGCTAAGAATACCAGTATCTTAATTCGACAACTGATAGAAGTGATTCTTAAAAAGGATATTGTTGAAAAAGATGATTTAGATGCAATATTTGGGTGTTCTGATGGAGAACGAACGGAAAAAACAAAAACAGGATACATAAAAAAACTAAACATAGGTGGTGATGAGAAAAACGAACTTGTTGGTTTCTTGGAGAAAAACAAAGTGGGATTTGTCACTATTGACACAAGAAAATTTAAACCTACTGAAGAAAATAAAAAAGATATACAGGAATTTTTACGGACACTGGTTGAGAAGAAAAATAAAAAGGGATTAGATGAAGATGTTGAGAAATTTTCCAAGTTAGAAATTAAAGGTCTTAAATCTGGAACCTTATCCCCCATTTTCTATGCTCTTCATCCTACAGTTTATCCTGTGGTTAATGGTGCGACTATTAAAGGGTTAAAGAGATACGGCATAGAAAGAATCAAAGCAAAGCAAATTAACTCAACACTAAAAGATTACTTAGATAATGTAGAATTACTCACTAATATTAGAGAGATAGCTGACTTACCCTTACAGAAAGATTTTAGGGATTTGGATAATTTTCTTTACGGAGACTGGACAAAAGGAATAGAGAATAATGGAGTTCTAATTTGTAAGATAAAAAAATTACTTAATCACTCCAAAAACTTAATCCTCTACGGTCCACCAGGAACTGGAAAGACATATTGGGCAAATAAACTTACTGAGGAATGGAAGAATTACAAATTTATCACCTTCCACCAATCCTATGCCTATGAGGAGTTTGTTGAAGGCATAAAGCCTGAAGCAGATGGGAACGGTAACATTACCTATCCAGTTCGACCTGGTATCTTCAAGCAAATCTGCGAAGAGGCAAATAATTATCCTAACAATAACTATCTTCTCATCATTGATGAAATCAACCGAGGCAATATCTCAAAGATATTTGGTGAACTTATTACCCTTATCGAAGATGATAAGCGAATTAGAGGAGACAATAAACTCATTGTTGAGCTTCCGTATTCAAAAGAACCCTTTGGCGTTCCTCCAAACCTTTATATTATTGGCACGATGAACACAGCGGATAAGAGTATTGCTCTGTTAGATGTAGCCTTGAGGAGACGGTTTACATTTTTGGAGTTAATGCCTGAACCAGAGGAATTGGAAGGTGTGAAAGTAGAAATAGAAAGAAGTGAAATCAATCTCAAGGAATTACTTGAAAAACTCAACGAAAGGATAGAAATCCTTAGAGATAGAGACCATCAGATTGGACACAGCTACTTTTTGAAGGTGAAAAATGCCGAAAAAGACAAAAAGGTTGAAACCCTGAGGTTTGTCTGGTTTTACGAGATTGTGCCTCTGTTACAGGAGTATTTCTATGATGATTTGGGGAAGTTAAAGGTAGTAATTGGAAAGAAGTTTATTGAAGAAACTAAAATTGATGAAGATACAAAAAAGAAATTAGGGGAGTACGGGGAGTACTATGACTCGGAGCAGAAGGTGTATAGGATTAAGAAAGAAGATGAATTTAATAATGATGATGACTTTATTAATGCACTAAATGAAACCCTAAAGGGTAAAATCCAGGATAATGAAACTCTAAAGACTTAATTCCAAATGAAACTCTAAAGAGTTAACTCCGATAACGAATGGAATTCACCCTTTATTAATGAATGGAATTTACCCTTTAGGGTTTCATTCGTTAGATGAAAGGCTGAAGCCTGAACTCCAGAAGTAAATGCAGGCAATGGAAACAGTGAGCCTAACCTTAATTGTTACCGTCCCTTGCGATTCACAGAAACTTTATTATAAGGTAGAAGCATAGTCTATATGATGAAGACAAACAGGTAATTAATCAGGTAATAATCAGGTAATTCATTGTTACCTGATTAGGTAAGGGGTCAGCTACCCGATATGTAATCGTCCGGCAATCGTCCGGCAATCGTCCGGCAATCACCCGGACGATTACATATCCTGGTAAGT
The DNA here is from genome assembly GCA_043816605.1 of Nitrospirota bacterium. Taxonomy (GTDB): domain Bacteria; phylum UBA9089; class CG2-30-40-21; order CG2-30-40-21; family SBAY01; genus JBDRHR01. The sequence goes on along the minus strand of JBDRHR010000102.1, from coordinate 5,259 downwards.
GAATGCAAAGGTTGTATTATTGAAGATGTTAAAATACAATAATTAACAATATTGTTAAGTATCCTATCCTTGAGGTAAAGAAATGTTCATAAAGTCTGATAAGATTTGGGAATTATTACCCAAATTCCGTCAATGATTACCTCTGCCGCCTTTCAGGCTTTGATAATTTGATTCAGACTTTGAACGAGGAGATTAAACAGAAATGAACATCCCAGAACTATCCGTCAAAAGACCGGTTTCTATGTTAATGGTGATGCTGATTATCATTATCATCGGCATAGTTGCCTTTTCTAAATTGACTATTGACCTTATGCCGGACATAGACTACCCGGTTACCACTATCATTACTAACTATGAAGGGGTAGCACCGGAGGAGATAGAAGAATTGCTAACCAAGCCTATTGAGGATGCTGTTTCTACCGTCTCAGATGTAAAGAAGATTTCCTCTACCTCACAGGAAGGCGTTTCCTTAGTCACGGTAGAGTTTAACTGGGGGACAGACTTAGACAGTGCTATAGCAGATATTCGGGAAAGGCTATCAACTATAAAGGCTTTCCTGCCGGAGGATGTGAAAGACCCTATGGTTATCAAAATGGACATCGGGGCTATGCCTGTTTTGGCTTTGACCATTTCCAGCAAACGAGACCTCGCCCAATTAAAGGATTTAGCTGATGATATTATTGTTCCCCGCATAGAAAGAATAAAAGGTGTTGGTCAGGCTATGGCCATGGGTGGGCTTATTCGGGAGGTATTGATTGAGGTTGATGCAGATAAACTTAAAAGCCGCGGAATATCACTTGTTGAAATAGCACAAAAATTGCGTCTGGAAAATATGAATAAAACCTGTGGAAAGATAACCCAGGGACCCACAGAATACACCTTCCGGACTATTGGCGAGTTCAGTCAAGCAAAGGAGATGGAGAAGCTCATCATCGGTATAAAACAAGGTAATCCTGTCTATCTAAGGGATGTATCTGAGGTAAAGGATACCTTTAAGGAACAAAGAGGCTATGGCAGATTAAAAGGGCAACAAACAGTAGGGATGATTGTCCGTAAGGAGGCAGATGCCAATACCGTAGCCGTGACAGATGAAATCCTGCGGCAATTACCGATAATCGAAGGGTATTTACCGGCAGATGTCAAGATACACAAGGTATTTGAACCGGCTAAACAGATAAGAAACACGATTAACTCTACCAAATGGAGTGGCATTGAAGGAGGGATTTTCGTGGTAATCGTTCTTCTCTTCTTCTTGCGTAATGTTAGACCAACCTTTATTGTCTCTCTTGCCATCCCTTTCTCCATCATTACTGCCTTTATCTTTATGTATTTCAAAGGGTTCACCATTAACATTATGACCTTATCCGGACTCATCATTGCCATGGGTAGATTGGTGGACGATGCTATTGTGGTCATTGAAAATATCTTTCGGCATATAAGTGCGGGTAAAGACAGGCAAGAGGCGGCTATTGTCGGTGCGACTGAGGTCTCTATGCCCATTATTGTCTCCACATTGACAACGGTTGCAGTTTTCTTTCCGTTAGTCTTCGTAACAGGGATTGCCGGAGAGCTATTCAAAGCCTTTGGCTGGGTAGTCGCTTATGCCTTATTTGCCTCGCTATTTGTGGCTATTACCCTTACCCCAATGATGGCATCAAAACTCTTAACCGCCACTACCGGTGAAGAGAAAGAAACAGGTTGGTATCATGCCCTGCGAGAAAGATATGGGAAGATACTTTTATGGTGCCTTGACCATAAAAAGAAGGTGCTTACATCCTCCCTGTTTTTACTTGTCTTAAGCCTTATTCTGATTGTTTTCATTCCTCAGGAATTTATCCCAAAATCTGATTCCGGCTTTTTTATGGCAAGGTTAAAAATGCCTGTGGGGACATCCCTCAAAGAAACATCTGAGGCGGTCTCTTTTCTGGAAAACAATATCGGCAAGATTGAAGGGATAGACACGGTTTTCACTCTTACAGGAGAAGACCAGGCAGGAGGAGCACGGGCAGGTTCAATGGGAATGGGTGAGGTATCTGGAGTCAATACGGGTATGATTATGGTTGCCTTAAAAGACCGCAAGGAAAGAAGCGTAACCACTGATGATGTAACTAAGCAGATAAGGGAAATCGCTACTTCTATTCCTGGGGCAGTTCTTGAAATCAATGATATTAGCAGTATGATGATGGGCGGTAAGGCTCCGGTTGAAATCAAGGTGAGTGGTGATGACCTGCCTACCTTGAAAAGCATCGCCGAGGAGGTCAAGCAGGTAATTTCAAAGATCGAAGGGGTAGTTGATGTTACGACAAGCATTCAAGAGGGGAATCCTGAATTTCAGATAATCTATGACCGCGAGAAGCTATCACAGGCAGGGTTAAGTATTGCTCAGGCGGCAGGGGTAGTTAAAATGGCTGTAGGTGGTGATGTTTGGACAAGGTTGAGACAGAAGGGGGAAGAGATTGACATCCGCGTCAGGCTTGCCGAGTCGCAGCGAAAAAGCATTGAGAATATAGGAAATATCAGCCTCCCTACACCCTTTGGGACTCAAGTTTTACTGCGGGATGTGGCAAAGATTGAACAAGGAAAAGGGGCAGGCAATATCAAGCGATTTAATAAGAAACGGCTGGTGATTATTAATGCTAATCTCGCTGGTCGTAAACTTGGTGATGTTATGAAAGAGGTCAAAAATACTTTACCAAAAATACCCTTACCCCAGGGATATTTGATTGATTTTGGTGGTGAATATGAGGATATGCGGGGGACATTTCGTGACCTTGGTCTGATGCTTATCTTTGCTGTTGTCCTGGTCTATATGATTATGGCCGCTCAATTTGAATCCTTAATCCATCCATTGACCATTATGACCTCTCTCCCCTTTGCCGCAATAGGGGTATTTTTGGCATTGTTTATTACCCAACAATCATTAAACATCAGTTCATTTATTGGTATAATTATGCTGGTTGGGATTGTGGTAACCAATGCCATTATCTTAGTTGACTTCATCAATCAGCAGAGAAAAAAGGGATTAGAGATAAAAGAGGCGGTAATCTCAGCCGCCAGGATTAGACTCAGACCAATTCTTATGACGGCTATCTGTACCTTCTTTGCTCTATTGCCTATGGCTCTGGCTTTGCGAGAGGGCGAAGAAGAGATGCAAGGGCTGGCGATTGGAGTTATGGGAGGGCTTACCTCATCCACAATACTCACCCTGATAATCGTGCCGATTGTCTATATTGTCTTTGATAGGAAGCGGAAAATTTGCCACGAAGACACTAAGACACCAAGAAAATTTTTATAGTATAAAATATTAGACAGGATAACAGGATAGACAAGAAAATTATCATGTTCATCTTGTTAATCCTGTCAAAAGATTATTATTCTCCTTTGTGTTCTTTGTGACTTTGTGGCTAAAATTAGAATTGCTGAGGCAAAAAAAGGTTGACAATAGCTAATAAATTTGTTATCCTCTTTATAAGAGGTAATTGGTTGAAAGGAAAGACAGAGTGTGGATATAATTGACAAAATACGCAAAAAGGTTATTGACAAAGAATATGAATTTGCAATTCCACACTTTTTTGAAGAGATGTCAGCAGACGAGTTTGAATTTGCGGATGTTAAAAGAGCTATAGCCACAGGCAGAATTAGACGGAAATTTACACGGGATCCCATGGGGATACGCTATGAAATTGTAGGTCAATCTATGGACGGAAGAGAGATTGGTATCATCTGTAGAATCAAAAGTACAGACAAATTACTTTTTATCACAGTATATGCTTTATAATATTGCGACCTGTGCAATCGGAATTTGTTATAATGAATCTATAATAATTCCACCCCTTCGGGGTTATGATTGCTTGTTCTGGCTGTTTTGCTACAATAATATCACCCCGTTGGGGTTGGATTTTGCCTTCAATAATACGATTTATATAAAGTTTTTGCCTAATTGTTAAGAATTAAAAATTATGAATTAAAAATTAAAAATTGAGAAAATGATCAGGCGAAAACTTAGTATAATTAGTATAAGTGGTATAATTTGCATTTAATCCCGAAGGGATGATATTATTGTAGCATTTGTTGAACAACAATTAAACCCTGAAAGGGTGACATTATTGTAGCAGGTGGAATTGTTATAGGTTATGCTGTGTAGTGAATTCCGATTGCACAGGTCGTAATATTGTAGGAGGAGATAAAATGTATAACTATGGAGAATGTAAAATCTGTAATACATTTCTTCAGGAGAGGAGTATCCATCAAGATTTCTGGATTAAGAACAAGTTGGTAATTATTGAGAATGTTCCAGCAGGGGTATGTCCTCAATGTGGGGAAAAAGTTGTTATCGCAGAGGTAGGAGAACACATTGCTGAACTCATTAAGGACAGTAAGCGTATAGACAGAGCACCTACTGTATCTGTTCCACTTATAAACTATGGTGTAGAAGCCGTAATGGTTTGAGTTTTGTATTCGGAGGACACAATACTTAATTGTCCCTGATAATCGTCTCCATTGTCTATATTATCTTTGATAACTGGGGCAAAAGGATGAGATAATGCCTCAGTTATCAGTGGGGAAAAAGTTTTATAAATCCGAAATCCGAATATCGAAATTCGAAACAAATCCAAAATTCAAAATCCACATATCGAAATAGTTCTTGTTTTAACCATTTGTATTTTGGTAATTTGATATTGTTTCGGATTTCGGATTTCGAGATTCGGATTTTCCTTTTGATGAATTTTCCACCAGTAACTAACCCATTACAGAATAAGGCAAAAAAGGATTGACAATATCTAAGAAATTTGGTAGAATGAAAATGAGGAAGATGGGAGAGATTAAGGTAAGCGTTCATCTATCAGCCGTCAGCTATCAGTTTTTAAGGAGTCAGGTCACAAAATAGAGAAGGTATAAAATTGTGAAGTTCAATTTTCCTTTGATTTTTCTAATTCTGGCTGAATGCCGAAAGTTGACGGCTGAATGCTTATAGTTATCCATCTCTCTTGATATCATTTACAAAATGTATGTTATACAGTTAGAAAACTATAAATTTGGGGAAAAAATCAAGCAAGTATAATAAGATTTTCGGAGATAAACAGAAACTGTATAATTATGTAATGGGTCAGTCTTCGGGGGGGATATAGAAAAATGTATCAACAGGATTCAAGGGGTTGAGGGGTCGAGGGGGCAAGTGGAATAAGGAAAAACAAACACTCGAACCCTTGAACCCTCGAATCCTGGACCCCTTCCTCCCCCTGATAACTGACCCATTAC
>JBDRHR010000101.1:0-7858 GCA_043816605.1 Nitrospirota bacterium | reverse complement strand
GGAATATGGAAAAATGTATCAACAGGATTCAAGGTGTTGAGGGGTCGAGGGGTCAAGTGGAATAAGGAAAAACAAACACTCGAACCCTTGAACCCTCGAATCCTGGACCCCTTTTCTCCCCCTGATAACTGACCCATTACCCTAAACCCTAAATTTGTCTTGCGTAAAATTGGTTTGTATGCTATGATAGTAAAGTTGAAAGTTGAAAGTTGAAGAAGTGGCACTAATCTTTTAACTTTTAACTTTTAACTTTCTACTTAATTTCAGGCAGGTGATAAAATTGACTCGCAGAGAATTTTTAAAAAAAACATCTATATTAAGTTTAGCGTTAACGACCTGCCCATTTTCATTCAAATCTACTTGTTCAAGTGAGATTTTGGGCAAACAGGGGTATCTTTCACCCAAAGAAGCAAGATATTACCAATCATTAGAAAAACAAATGGTGCAGTGTGCACTCTGTCCTCGTAGATGTCTTCTTGCTTCCGGGCAGAGAAGTTTTTGCCGTGCAAGAAAAAATCAAGAAGGGAAATTAATTACCCTTGTCTATGGCAATCCCTGTGCTGTTCACCTCGACCCAATCGAAAAAAAACCTCTCTTCCATTTTTTGCCTGGCACAACCTCCCTTTCATTAGCTGCCGCTGGCTGTAATCTTCGCTGTAACTTTTGTCAGAATTGGCAAATCTCTCAATCAACGCCCGAGGAGACGATGAATTTCCCCATCAACCCTGACCAATTTGTAAAAGCTGCTCTGGCTCAAAAATCACCATCAATCGCATTTACCTACACAGAACCAACTATCTTTTTTGAGTATATGCTTGATATCGCTAAGTTAGCCAAGGAAAAAGGACTAAAGGTCGTGGAGCATTCAAATGGTTTTATCAATCCTGAACCATTGAAGGAACTGTGTAAGTATTTGGATGCGGCTAATGTTGACCTGAAAGGTTGGACGGATAAATATTATAATGAAATGTGTTCTGCCTGGATTGAGCCGGTTAAAAATACACTGAAGACACTAAAAAAAGAAGGTGTCCATCTGGAAATTACTACCCTTGTGGTCACCAACAAAAACGATGATTTAGAGGTAGTTAAAAAGATGTGTCTGTGGATTAAGAATGAACTCGGTGATGATGTTCCTTTGCATTTTGCCCGTTTTTTCCCTTATTATAAGTTAGAATATCTACCCGCACCACCTGTTCATATTCTGGAGACCCTTCGAGAGGTGGCTTTTTCCGCAGGGCTAAAATATGTCTATATTGGTAATGTCCCGGGTCACTCTGGAGAAAGTACCTATTGCCATCACTGCTCAAAAATAATCATAAAGCGGTTTGGGTTTAAGGTAATTGAGAATAACATTGTGGATGGCAAATGTAAATTTTGTAAGCAAGTAATACCTGGAGTATGGGATAAGGTGATAGGTGATAGGTATAGGTGGTGATAGGTTACTCTATTACCTAATTACCTATTACCGAGATCACCTATTACCCTATTACCTATCACCTGATTATCGCCTTGAGAATTTCCTGCCCATGTCCAGCAGAGCCGAGGACTTCTTTGTTTTTGCGTTTAATCAATTCGATTAATTCCTGGCGGGCTGGTCCTAAGTATTTACGGGGGTCAAATTCCTTCGGATTTTCAGCCAGCACCTTACGCACCAGAGCAGTAACAACTAACCGTCCGTCAGAATCAATATTAACCTTGCAGACCGCACTTTTTGCCGCTTGACGCAATTGGTCTTCCGGCACCCCTACTGCACCCTCCATATTCCCTCCATATTTATTAATCATCTCCACATAAGCCGGCAAAACTGAGCTGGCACCATGTAAAACAATAGGAAACCCGGGTAATCGTCGAGACACCTCTTCAAGAATATCAAATCGTAATGGTGGAACAGACTCACCCTGTTTGAGTTTAAATTTATAGGCACCATGACAGGTACCAATAGCAATGGCTAAAGAATCAACCCCTGTCCGCGTAACAAAATCTTCTACCTCTTCGGGCCGAGTATAGGTGGTTTTCTCCGCTTTCACATCTTCTTCAATTCCGGCTAAAATCCCAAGCTCTCCCTCCACAACCACATCCTTAGAATGGGCATATTCGACCACTTGTTTAGTTAAAGCCACATTTTCTTCATAAGAATAATGTGAACCGTCTATCATCACCGAGCTAAACCCTTTTTCAATACAAGATTTACATAATTCAAAACTATCACCGTGGTCAAGATGCAAAACAATTGGAATTTCGTTCTTACTTTCTTTAGCCATTTCTACAGACCCTTGAGCCATATACTGAAGTAAAGTAGGATTGGCATATTCCCGCGCACCTTTAGAAATCTGGAGAATCACCGGAGAATCACTCTCTATGCACCCTTGAATAATCGCCTGTAATTGTTCCATATTATTAAAATTGTAAGCCGGGATAGCAAACCCCTTTTCCATGGCTATCTTAAACATTATTTTGGTGGTAACCAACCCAAGTTCTTTGTAACTAATACTCATGATTTATCCTCCTTTAATTTTTGAATAAGCAAGTATACCCAATTTTCTATTGGAAGTTTGTCCTCCCTTTGGTTTTTCTACCCGAATTTAATGCGATTCTTCCAGTAGCCAGGTTCACGACTCATATGCATAATTGCAACTATCAGAATGCAATCATCCTCAACAGTATAATAAATACCAAAAGGGAATCTATGTACCAGATAGCGTCGGATGTCTTCTTCTACTATCTGCCAAGCCTTTGGGTTATCAAGAATTTGTTGTATGCCTCTTTCGATCTCATAAAGGAAGGATTCTCCTAATTCAAAACAGACTTCTGTATAATACATGGTGGCCTCAACATATTCCTGTAGAGCCTCGGGATGAAAGGTATACTTCATTTCTTAATTATTCCTTTAACCTTTGCCAAAGCTTCTTCGCCGGGAATAGATTGAACTTTACCATATCGAATTTCATCCCTGCGTCTTTTTGCATAGGTGATATGCAACCTTTCAAGATGAGCGTCAATATTGGATTCTATGCTCGCAACAAGTTTTTCAACAAGAAAAGATTTAGAATCGTTAGGAAGTGACATAGCTTCAGTATAAATCCGCTCAACGGTTAATGGCATAATTAAACCTCCTTTTATTTCTCAAACATAATAAGCGTTCAGGTGTCAGGGGTTAGGGTAGGAAAATATCCTAACACCCGTCTTCTTTTTTCTACCCTGAACCCTGACTTATTATACCTTGAACAAAATTTTTTGTCAAGAACTTTTATAAATCTTTTGTAATGGGTCAGTTATCAGGGGGAGAAAAGGGGTCCAGGATTCGAGGGTTCAAGGGTTCGAGTGTTTGTTTTTCCTTATTCCACTTGCCCCCTCGACCCCTCAACACCTTGAATCCTGTTGATACATTTTTCCATATTCCCCCCAATAACTGACCCATTACAATCTTTTTTCTTGATAGCATAGGAAAATATACTTGCCACAAAGGCACGAAGGCACAAAGTTTTTGTGATAAACTAGAATTTTCTTCGTGTCTTAGTGTCTTGGTGGCTAAAAATTTTCTTGACAAAACATAGTGAATTGGAATATAATTATATTATGGGAAATAAATTGGAGAATTTAAAGAAGGTTGACCCGGAAATAGCAGAACTCATTCATCAGGAGGCGAGAAATGAGGTTTATAACCTGAATATGATTGCCTCTGAAAATATGGTAAGTGAGGCAGTGCTTGAGGCACAAGGCTGTTTAATGACTAATAAGTATGCCGAAGGCTATCCTTACAAAAGATATTATGGGGGTTGTAGTTTTGTTGATAAGGCTGAAGAATTGGCGATATTAAGGGCAAAGGAATTATTTGGGGCAGAACATGTCAATGTCCAGCCACATTCCGGCTCACAGGCTAATATGGCCGTTTATATGGCAATGTTAAAACCAGGTGATAAAATTATGGGTTTGAGCCTTTGTTGTGGTGGACACTTAACCCACGGCAGCAAGGTGAGTTTCTCCGGAATTGTCTATAACGCCGCAACTTATAAAGTAAATAGACAAACTCAAGTGTTTGATTTTGATGAATTATTAAAAATAGCCAGGGAACACCATCCTAAAATGATTATCTGTGGGGCAAGTGCTTATCCAAGAATTATTGAGTTTGCTCAATTCAAGCAAATTGCCTCAGAGGTTGGTGCCTATCTTTTAGCTGATATTGCCCATATTGCGGGATTAATTGCGGCTAAACTCCATCCTGACCCTATTCCCTATTGTGATTTTGTGACTACCACCACGCATAAAACATTAAAAGGTCCTCGCGGCGGGATGATTATGTGTAAGAGCGAGTATGCAAATTTAATAGATAAGACCATCTTTCCGGGTATTCAGGGAGGACCGTTGATGCACATTATCGCCGCTAAAGCGGTTTGTTTTAAAGAAGCACTAACGGATGAATTCAGGGTATATCAATCCCAAATCCTGTTAAATGCAAAGGTATTAGCCTCAGAATTAATTAAACATGGTTTCAACCTTGTCTCTGGAGGAACAGATACCCATCTTCTTCTGATTGACCTCAATTCAAAAGGAATAACAGGCAATGAGGCAGAAAAGGCATTGGAGAAGGCAGGTATCATTGTTAATAAAAATACCATTCCTTTTGATACTAAAACTGCAATGGTAACAAGTGGTATCCGACTTGGCACACCAACTCTCACGGCAAGGGGAATGAAAGAAGAACAAATGCAGCAAATCGCCCACCTTATCTCCCAGGTTCTTAATAATATTGGCAATGAAGTGGTCTATGCCCGCGTTAGAGCAGAAACACAGGAATTGTGTAGTAATTTTTTAATGTATGAAGAATTGCTGTAACAGTTCAGCCACTAATGCACAAAGACACAAAAGAGAGCAAAATTCGAAATCCGAATATCGAAATTCGAAACAATGGAAAAAAGGAGGAAAACCCGAAATACGAAAACAATAAGGAAAATTCAAATAACCGAAACAGGTCTTGTTTTGAACATTTGATATTTTGGTCATTTGAATTTGTTTCGGATTTCGATATTCGAATTTCGGATTTATAAAATTATAATCCTAATTACTTGAACTGTTACAAATTGCTTTAGGGTTGAGGGTAAGAAATAAAAGATAGGGTTAAGGGTATTTTTCTTTCACCCTAAACCCTCTACCCTTACTTAATAATCCCCAACTTACCAATTATCTTTTGTCCCATGTCGTTGGTAATCAAATAAATATACACGCCAGAAGCTACCTCACCTGGATTTGTCCATACCTCCGCATCTGTCCCATTGGTATGCTCGATTTCCTTGACTAATTCACCGACTATGTTAAATATTTTAATATTTGCCTGTGCAGTCAGTTTCTTGAAGGTAATTTTATTGCCTTTATAAACACGACACGGATTAGGATAGGCAAAAACATTGGTCAGATTAGGGGCGAACAAGAGCTTTCCGCTTATACCCAATAAAGTTAGATGGGTGATATTACCCCAGATATAGTCTCGAGCAGGATATACCCCTGAGTCCTCAATCTCGTGCCATCCTCCATCGCGGTAAATCCAGAGTTTTAGGGTGGAACGGTCGATAGTTCCCAATTTACTACTATCAAATGGTATTTCTACAAAAATAGTTGTGGGTAAAGTCCCGGTGATAATACCCGTCTCTGTACCCATTGTAATTTCAACGGCAATACCAATCTGACCGGCTAACAGTGTGAGTGTTCCTGCATCTGATTTATCCTCTATCTTTATCCAGAAGTTCTCTGTAAATGTCCCCTTTGCCGTAGCTGTTCCCCAGGGAAGAACCACATCTATCTCTCCTTGCTCTTTAGGAAGAAGGACAAGTATAGAGCAGGTTCCAGAGACATGGTTTGCTCCTATGGTAACATCGGCTGTGATGACATCCCATCCACCGTTAGGAGAGAGAGTAATGGTAGCAATAATATTTGTGGTTGCCTGAATATTACTTATTGTGGGTAAGATGGAGGATGTCCGGTTAGAAAGGGTAACAGTCCCCTGGGACGCAATAATATTTCCATTCTTATCCTTTGGAATAATAGTGAGAGTAAAGGTTCCTCCTTTTAAAATGGTAGTGGGGGTAGCCGATATTTCCACTAAAAAGAGACTTCCTGCATTTACCGTTATTACACCTGTGGTATCAGTCAGAGATTCATGTTGGGCTGAGATTGTGCCTGTTCCTGCTGTTGTTGGATAAAATATGGTAGAGGTTCCATAGGTCGGCGCACAAGTTCCAATTCCACCTTCAACAGTCCATGTTCCGGCAATATCTCCAATCAGGTTGTTATCTGCATCATAACCGAGACAATAAAGGGATAAAGTTCCATCCGTAGTCATTGAATATGTATCAATCTCTATTCCCTCAAGATTTTCTATTATTATGCGGGATAATGTCCCTGGTGTAGCCGTAGCCGTAAATGTTGCCTGCATTGAGCCTTGAGCGGTAACTATGTATGTGCCTGATTTTGTGCCGAGCGTAAGGATAGATGAGGTTGTGCCGTTTATGCCGGTCGTAGTTGTAGCCGTAGAAAGGGTTGCCGTAGCCGGGGAGTCGATTATCTCCCAGTGAACCGAATGCCCTGCGATTGGGTTGCCGTAGGTATCGGTTACCTTCACCACGAATGGGGTTAATTCGGCAGTTACCGTGTTTGTCTGGTTGTTGCCGGTAACCTCAGAGAGAATGCCGGCTGTCCCTGGTGTAGCCGTAGTCGTAAATGTTGCCTGCATTGAGCCAATTGCGGTTACTAGGTATGTGCCTGATTTTGTGCCGAGCGTCAGGATAGATGAGGTTGTGCCGTCTATGCCGGTCGTGGTTGTAGTCGTAGAAAGGCTTGCTGTAGCCGGGGACTCGATTATCTGCCAGTGAACCAGATGCCCGGCGATTGGATTGCCGTAGGTGTCGGTTACTTTCACTACGAATGGGGTTAAGACGGCAGTTACCGTGCTTGTCTGGTTGTTGCCGGTAACCTCAGAGAGAATGTCGGCTGTATCTGGTGCCGCCGTTGCCGTGAATGTCGCCTGCATTGAGCCGCTTGCCGTTACCCGGTAAGTGCCTGACTTTGTGCCGAGGGTTAGGGTCGATGAGGTTGTGCCGTCTATTCCGGTCGTAGTTGTAGTCATAGAAAGGGTTGCCGTAGCCGGGGAGTCGATTATCTGCCAATGAACGATATGTCCGGGTATTGGTCTGTCGAGGTTATCTGTTACCCTGACCACAAATGGTTTTAAGGTAGTAGCTACTGTGCCAAATTGACCATCTCCATCAACAATTACAACCTTTCTCGGTATGCTCACCTGGAAGGTTTTAGTTCCAATCCCTTGATTTCCTGCCGTATCCGTTCCCACAACCAATATAGTTACTGTCCCATCCGGCGTGTTTTCTTGTATTACCGCAGAATAAGTGTATGTGCCACTAATAAGTGAATCAAAGGAAACTGCCATAGTCCCACCGTTAGTGTCTTGCATGGTTAATCTGGGTGTAGCAACTAAAGGCTCAGAAGCAGACACGGTTATGGTTACTGTTCCTGCCTTTGTTGGGTCTGGACATGCCTCAATATTAAAGGTAGGTGGAGTAGTATCTGTGCCGGTAATCAAAGTCAGGGTGGCGATAACATCGGTTGTTGCCTCCGCAATTACGGTTACTGTGCCGGTCCAGTCGTAATAGCCGTCTTTAGTCAGCCTGATGGTGTGTGTGCCGGGGGAAATGCCACCCAAAATCGCTGTGGTTATCCCCTGCGTCTGTGTGCCACCATCGAGGAAGATATTTGCCCCGTCTGGATTTGAGCTAACCGAAATACTGCCGGTAATCAAGGTCAGGGTGGCGATAACATCGGTTGTTGCCTCCGCAATTACGGTTACTGTGCC
>JBDRHR010000100.1:0-38408 GCA_043816605.1 Nitrospirota bacterium | reverse complement strand
CCATTAGCCTCATCAGCTACATAAGCGTAATTGTCTCTTACCCATATCCTGGTTGTTTTCCAAGTCGGATTCGATAGATACCCTTTTAATGTTGGTTTGGATGGATTACGGACATCAAGTATCTTCAAACCGACTACATCTACCACATAAGCATATCCATTTGATACCCAAATATCCTTTGGCCACCCAGGAACTCCCAGTCTTCCGACAAGAAAAGGATTGGAAGGGTTTTTTACATAGGCTATCTTTAACCCTGAAACATCAGCTATGTAAGCATGGTTATTAGAAACACAAAGTCCTTCTGCAAATCCACCTGTTTTTAACTTCCCTCGAATTACAGGATTAGTTGGGTCATTGACATTTATAACATACAATCCATTTTTGCCCAGGGTTAAGTAAGCATACCCATTTGATATATAAAAATCCTGTATCTTCTCATCCAGGTCTATCTTACCTTTTAAATTCAGGCAAGTTGGGTTTGTAATATCAAATATTTTAAGTCCTCCAATATCAGCTACATATAAGTAATCATCAGAAAGACAAAGGTTAACTATTCTATTTAAAGGACAAAAACTTATTTCTTTTGGCTTAATTGGGTCAGATACATTAACAACTACAAGCCCTCCTGATTTGACAGCATAGACATAATTATCCTTCACCATAACACGGTGATATGCACCACCGTATTGGCTTACAGGTTGAATGGTCATTTTACATATCCCCTTATTCCTTAAAGCTTTTTAGTTGCAGTTACAATTACTACACCCGAAGCACCAGTGTCCCTCATTGAACTCCTGCAAGATTTCTTCCGGGAATATCATAGAGTCTTGTTCTGCCAACAGGGGCTTTTCGTAAATCACCCTTTCAACAGATTCTCCCTTTACTAATACCGGCTTTTTATATGACATAGATTAACACCCCCTCTTTATTATATTTTCTTTATAATCTTCCTGAATAGGCAGTCAGCAGCGAATTCTTCAAAGTCTTTTATGACAACCTCTTTGTCTATATTATATTTATACACCAGTTCCTTCTTTATCTCTTCAACCTTACTTTTGCCATCACATCTGGATAAAATATAATAAGAGACCTCATTGAGTTTAAAATTACCTCCGTCTTTCACATTAAAAAGCCAATACTTCTTCTCTTTTAACTCAACATTATATAAAGAATAATCCTCAGATAATATGAAGACATCACTATCATTTATCTCCAACACTGTGTATCCTCCTCCATATAATCTCCTGTCATTGCATAAGCAACTGCCCGACATCCTCCACAGGAGGATATATATTTACAGCCATTACATTTTCCTTTCAAATTATTCTTATCCCTGATTCTCCATAAGACATCAGAAGTATACCAAATTTTAAATAAACCATCCTTTAGGATATTGCCAATAGGGATATTTAATCTTCTACAAGGCAGCACTGTGCCATCATGAAGGATAGCCAAAGAAGTAAATCCAATAGGGCAGAATCCACCAATTCCATCCATATAATTTCCATTAACAGTATTAACCCATAGAGGCCTTCTTCTCCTTATCACCAAGTTACTGTCTTTAACATCATTATCTTCTGCCCGTTGGTTAATATAACTATAAATATTCTTAAGTTCCAATGGAGAAAGAACAAGGTCTTTCAAGTCTCTTCCTGTTCCACAAGGAGTTACCCTCTCTACTGTTAAACCATTAACTGCTTCTCTCGTGGCTAAATCAATCAATTGAGGGACTTCTTCCATATTATCTCTATGCAAAGTGAACATTAAGGTTACACCTATATTATTTTCTCGAAGTAACCTTATATTTTCTATTACTCTTTCAAAGACATTTTCTCCTCGTATTTTATTATGTGTCTTAGAGGTTGCTCCATCAAGGGATATTTGGATTTCTCTAAGATTAGTAATCCTTTTCAGCCAACCTATGTCCTCCGCTGTAATCATAGTTCCATTAGAAAGGAGGGTTAAATAAGAGATGGATTCTGACTCATTAAAAAATTGTAGTAATCCATAGAGATGCTTACTAAAAAATGGTTCACCTCCAGTTAGTGCGATTCTACCAAATTTATTCCATCTTTTCAGAGTCAAGACTATTATATCTGCAATCTTTTTTAAATCATCCCATCCTAAATCATTACTTGAATAATTCTCTTGATAGCAATGAGAGCATCGAAGATTACATTTTTCTGTTATATGCCATTGGATATAGAAGTCTTTTATTTTATTAAGCATAATTTTAACCTCTAAAAAGTGTTACATCTCTGTATGCACTCATCAACTTTATTATATTCTAAACAAACGAATATGTCAAGAAACAATTTTAAATTATTTTGATTCATTCAACGAGAAAATTTACTCCTTTTCCTTTACCTATAATGCGTCTTTTTATAAATTTAATTTATTGAATTTACCAGATTGTCAGATCGCCAATTTAATCCCGAACCTAATCCCGAACCTAATCCCGAACCTCTCCTTGAGAAGGTTATGCCAAAACATAATACAAACTTCTTCCTTTACCTTCTGCTTTGATTACTTCTAAATCCGCTAATTTTCTGATTTCTTTTAGAGTTGCCCGATCTGATATTTTAAATATTTCCCGTGCATCACGATTCGTTATCTTACCATTTTGGTTAATAAACTCCACCATCCTCATCTGTCTTTCACTTAAAGCAATCTGTCCTCTTTTTGCCTTTCTCAGTCTTTCACTGCTAAGTTTTATTGTTCTTTCTTTAACTGCCGAAATACTTACATTTACCCCTTCTACAAAGTATTCCAACCAGTTAGTCAAATCCAATGTTTCCTGCTCAACGCTCTGCAATGCTTTGTAGTAAGCTGGTCTCTCCGAATCATAGTAATCATCAAGGCAAAAGAACTGTTTAGTATCAAAGCCTTGTAGATAAAGAATCAAAGTTGCCAGAACCCTTGTAGTTCTGCCGTTTCCATCAATAAAAGGGTGTATCCTGACAAATTCATAATGGGTTATTCCTGCCTCAATAATAGGGTCGAATTCTTTTGCCTCCTCCGAGTTTATCCATTTAACCAAATCTTTTATTAATCCGGGCACATCTTCATTTTGGGGTGGGCTGAAAAATACCTCGCCGGTAAATCTATTTGCTACTACAACATACCGATTACGATAAACGCCACAATCATCAGGATTATCTAAGGTATCTTTTGTTACCATACGGTGGATATTTAAAATATCCTTTTCAATTACAGAATTACCTTTGGTCAAATTTCCAATATTTTCAAGGACATTCAGATAATTCAGGACCTCCTGTTTATCCTTTCGGGTAGCCATCACCTCTCTTCCCTGAGATAAATCACTCACCTGTTCCAGAGACAACCTGTTTCCCTCAATGCTCGTAGATGAATGGGCACTGTGGATTATCGCTTCCCGCCGTAAGGCTACTTCCCATTTTAGAATTAAAGGTGAATTAAGTATCGCCTCTCTTGCCGCAGAAATTCTGGTAAGTAACTGCACTATTTTATTTGTATATCTAAAATTTGGCTTAAACATTCTTGCTCCTTCAATTATATCTATTCATCGCTACATCAATACCTTCTTCAATAGTACAAATAACCGCCTCGGCGGTTTTTTGTATAACTTGTTCAACTACCTCGTTTTCCTCATCGCTAAATGGTGAAAGCACATAATCCCGAAATGTAAGATCAGGTGCAGGTGTCCCAATCCCTATCCGAATGCGGGCAAACTCCTCGCTGGCTAATTTATCAATGATTGACTTTATCCCATTATGTCCACCGGCACTACCTTTTTTGCGGATTCTAATTTTACCTAAGTCTACGCTAACATCATCATACACAACCAACAAATCCGAAAGTGGCACTTTAAAATTCCATACCAACAGTTCTACTGCCTCACCACTTAAGTTCATATAGGTCATTGGTTTAGCTAAGATAACTTCGTGCCCTAAAATTTTACCTTCTCCTATCCGGGCTTTATACTTTCTACTTTTAAGTTCAATCTTAGTTAGTTTAACCAGTTTATTAATGACCTTAAATCCGACATTATGTTTAGTATCGGCGTAATCTGAGCCAGGATTTCCTAAACCAACAATAAGCTTCATTTTACCTCTTCCGGATAAAAGCCAATCCGTCTATGTGGTTTTTCAGGTGGTATCATCAATTGACGGATTGCCTCAAAGATTGTCTGGATTTCTTCATCATGCTTTTCAAATTTTCTCTCAAGTTCAGTTAACTTATGCGTCAGTTCTTTGTGGGTTGAAAGGATTTCTCTAAATTTTACAAAAACTCGCATAATGGCGATATTGACTACAATGGCTCTTTCGCTATTAAGAACGCTGGAGAGCATTGCTACCCCTTGTTCTGTAAAGGCATAAGGCAAATGTCCACCAAAATATTTTTTATGTGGTATCACATTTTGTGATACCAGCCAATTGGTTTCAGAATTATTCAGTTGGAACTATCTTACTCATCTTACTTTAATTTACCACCTTTGATGGAAATATTATACCACCCTTTCTTAAAGAATGCAAGAAAAATGTGTTGACTTGTAAAGGGCGATAGATTCCATTGACTTTTAACTCTTTTTATGCTAAAATCTTTAATATGAAACATTCATGTCGACTTAGTCGGCACAAATGAAAATAAAAGTTGAGTGTAAATAAGGAAATGTGTAATAGAGCATGATTTTTATGATTATATAGATTCATAGATAAATCAAGGTAATCATTTAAATCAAGTAAATCATGGTATCTTACACATTGGTATTTTTAGATGAAAAATCTACTTTTTATTTTCCTGCCAATCTTTTTATTTGTGTTTGAAGTTCATGCCAATGAAACTACATATAGTTTAGGTGTGCATGAATCCTGCGACATTAACTCCATGCAAAATTCTATCAGACTTATTGAATCTCAGGGGGGACGCATTGTCCATATATTTCCACCACATATCTTGATTGGGGATATTCCTGCCCATATTCCAGGTTTTAAACCTGTTCAACCAAAAGATGTGGGATTAAGAAATATTTACCAGGGAATAATTGAGCTATCCGCAGTGGAGGATTTGGGGCAGGAGGCGAGATTTGCCGTCAAGGTCTGGAATCAACGATTTGAGGATGTCAATGACAGGCAGGATGCCTGTCCTACTCCAGACCCGGGACCAATCCAAAACGATTGCCTTGTCTGGCAACCCAAAGAAAAAAGTCCTCCTCAAACCTCTCAAACCCTTCAAACCCTTCAAACCCTTCAAACCCCTCAAACCCTTCAAACCTCTCCGTATGGCGCCTCATTTTATGAAACCTCGGAATACATGATGGGCAAGGTTGCTGTCGGGATAATCTTGCCTGAAAGTAATGGAAGTGGTGAGGATTGGATAGAGAGTGAGGAGATACAGGTAGTAAGTGAGATTATGGCCGCCTTTGATTGGTGGAAAAATAAGGAACCGGATGCCTACCTGAGTTTTACCTATGAACTTCATAAAAAAATACCTACCACTTATGAGCCTATTACCTTAAATCAATCCCAGGAAAGCCTATGGATGAAAGAAACTATTGATATCGTCCATCCTAACTCATATTCTCTATATTTAGATAAGGTAACCGATTATGATAATTATTTAAGGAATACATACCAAACACACTGGGGATTTACCATATTTGTGGTTGATTCAAGCACTGATGCCGATGGTAAGTTTGCTAATGGATATTTTGCCTATGCCTATCTGGGCGGCCCTTTAATGGTTATGACTTACGATAACGATGGCTATGGCATAAATAATATGGATGTGGTCACAAGCCATGAGATGGGACATGTATTTTATGCATTGGATGAATATACCGGGTCCGGCTCCTCGGCAGATGACCGCTCCGGATATTTAAATATAGTCAATGGAAATTTTGCAGTTGACGGGATAATAAATGTTCCTTGTATCATGCGAGGTGGTCTATCACCATATACCAATGGTGAGGTATGTACCTATACCCGACAACAGAGTGGCTGGCGAGATACAGATAAGGATAATATCTTAGATATTATGGATACCTACCCAATTAGTGTCTTAAATGTCTATACCCCTGACCCTACTACGGACAATACACCTACCTACAATGGAAATGCAACGGTCAATCCTTATCCAAACAATAATCCCAAGAGGCATGGAAATGATATTAGTCTAAATTTAATCACCAATGTCCAGTACAGGATAAATAAGGGTAATTGGACGGATACGGTTGTAACAGATGGAGTTTTTGATGAGGGGAGTGAGGATTTTTATTTTACTACGCCGCCACTTGGACAAGGTAGTTATACCTTTGAGGTTAAAGCAGGTAATTCATGTGGCACTCAAACGGTAGTCAACATAGAGCAACCTCCTTATGCGAGTGACACACTCACCATAATTGATTCCTTATTGTCCACAGGCTCACAAACAATTACCGGCTCGGTGCTAAAGATTACCGTATTTGATGATGGGACTATGGGTATCTGGAAAAAGGATAAAGATGCGTGGATGAGCCAGGTTTTTGATGATAATTCTAAAGGTTCTGTTATATTTTTAGCCGGCACAAATACAAATTATCGCTATGCAAGTAAGGCTAATACCTTTGACATTACTCCAACTCAATGGACACCTGTATCAAATACCAAGCCCGGCTCTTTTACGATTAGCACTATTTATGATACAGGGACAACAGCCGTTAAGATTAAACAAATAACGACCTATATTGATGGACTTGATTATTATAAAATGGAGTGGCAGATTACTAATAACGGCACAACTACTTATAATGATGTGCGGTTTTTTCATGGCGAAGATACATACTTTAGCGGGAATGATTGGGGATATGGGCATTGGAATGAGGGTTTAAATATGGTCTATGTAACAAATCCTCAGCAAAGTAAAACCGGTATTATGGGACTTTATGGAGGTGGATTGAGTCCTGCTACCTCTTATTATGAAAATAGTTTTGAAAAGGTCGTATACCAAACAAAACAGGGCTATTTGCTTAATACTGTTAATGAAAAAACTGAGCATGATGCGGCTTATGTGCTTGGCTGGCAGAGCAATTCTTTGTCCCCGGGGCAAACCTGGAAGATTGTGGCTTATGAAAGAATTACTACGGCTGGCGGTGTAATAGTTTTGGGACCTGCTGACCAGGAGGCATCTCCCGAAGGCACCCTGACATATTTCTTTAGTGTCTATAACAATCAAAGTAAGGCAGATACATTTAACCTTTTTGCTACCTCATCCAATTCATGGCAGACAAGGATTCTTGATATGACGAATAATTCTATTAGTTCTGTATCTCTTGGGATTGGCACCTCGACGATGCTCAAGGTACTTCTTACCTTACCGCAAACGGTTAAACCAGGCACTTTGGACCTGCTTACCTTTGTGGCAAGATCACAAACTAATTCGCAGATAGCCGGCACTGTTAGTGCCATGACTACTGTCATCCCCGGTTCTTTGGACCACATTAAAATTAATCCCGCCACAGCCACGATAGAGGTTAGTAAAACAATGGAATTTACCGGACAGGGTTGTGATAGATATGATAACCCAATTCCTGATTTAATCTTTAATTGGGTGATAGATAACATTGGTACTATTACTTCTCAAGTAAGTGAAAAAACCTTATTTACCGCAGGAATAACGCCGTGTATCGGCACCATAAGTGCCTGGATTGGCACGGTTACCGGGACAGCTATGCTCAAGATAATTCCCGGGGCTTTAAATGAAATCAAGATAACCCCGGCCACGGGGACATTAGCCATAGGAGAAACGATGGAGTTCCATGCCCAGGGATACGATAAATATACTAACCCCATCCCTGACCTGATTTATATTTGGTTTACAATTAATATGGGTAATCTATCCCCTACTATCGGTTCTTCAACACTATTGACAGCGACAACAAGCATTGGGTCAGGAATAATTACAGTCAAAAGTAGTGAAAGAATTGCCTTTGCCTCTATTACCATCACCTCTGGTCCTGTTCACCATATTAATATATTGCCTGCCACACAAACCCTACAGGTTTTAGGCACTTGCAGTTTTCAAGCACAAGGCTATGACAGATTCAATAATCCTATTTTAGATTTGAGCTATAAATGGCAGGTTTCTTCATTGGTAGGGAGTATAACCCCTGAACTTGGCTCTATCACCGTTTTTACTGCCGGGACAAAGGCATTGGTCGGCACATTATCCGTCTTTTCAGGAACGCTCACCGGCATAGCGACTATTACCATTACAGCCGGCGAGGTTGAACACCTGATTATTACCCCATCTACAGCGACGGTAACCGTTGGTAAGAGCTTGAAATTTAATGCCATGGGCTATGACCAATACAACAATGTTGTTGAAAACCTGAATTGTTTATGGCATCCATCACCTGATTTAGGCACGGTTACCCTTTTGATAGGCTCAAAAACGACCTTCATCGCCGGCACTTCACCTATAACCGGCACCTTATCCGTCCGTTTAGGAACGATTACCGTGATAGCAACTATTACGGTTATCCCTGGCAATCTCCATCATCTAATTATAACCCCACCTGAGGCAGTTATTGTCGTAACCCAAAGTCAGGAATTTAGTGTCAAAGCCTATGATGAGTATGATAATTTAATCTTAGATTCAGGCTATACCTGGACGGTAACGCCCGGATTAGGAAGTATCACCACCACTACCGGCTCAAAGACTACCTTTGTGGCTGGAACCGTAGCCATACTCATGGGCACCTTATCTGTAACCACAGGGTCTGTAACCCAAATAGCAACATTGACTATCATCCCTTATCCATTGGATTATATTTGCCTAACCCCTGAATTGGCAACCATCACCGTTACTCAAGCCCAACAGTTTAATGCACAGGGTTACGATATGCTCAACAACCTCATTCCAAACTTGAGTTACTCATGGGAAATAGCCCAATCATTAGGTGAATTAAGTACTATCATTGGTTCTGTAACTACCTTTACGGCCGGGACTAAAACCAAAACCGGGACATTGGCTGTAACGGTCGGCACGATTACAGCTATGGGGACTATCACTATTGCCCCGGGCACATTAGCCTGCCTTTTTATTACCCCGTCTATTTCTACCGTCCCCATTACCCAATCTCGTGAATTTAGCGTCCAGGGGTCTGACCAATATCTCAATTTTATTCCGGAGCTTGAGGTTAATTGGCAAGTCCACCCCAAATTTGGCACAGTATCCCCTTGCTTTGGCTCAAAGACTATCTTTACCGCAGAAACGATGGCAACAATAGGCACAATATCTGCTATTTTAAACAATATTACCGCTGTGGCAACTATTACTACTACACCGGAGGCAGAACATCATCTCATTATTATCCCTGCTTTAGCCACTGTTACGGCTGGGACATCGCAAGAGTTTAGTGTCAAAGCCTATGATGAGTATGATAATCTTATTTTAGATTTTGCGTGCAACTGGCAGGTAACTCCTGAATTAGGCACAACCACCCCGACGATAGGTTCAAAAACTACCTTTCTCGCAGGCACAACCGCTATGATAGGAACATTAACTGCATCAGCAGGCACGATTACCCAGATAGCCGTTATCACCCTTATTCCACCGGTTGAGTTACAATATTTAGTCATCACCCCATCTTTTGCGACGGTGAGCGTGAATTCACCGCAGGAATTCAGGGTGCAAGGATATAATAAATTTGATAACCCCATTCCTGACTTAATCTATCACTGGCAGGTAAATACCAGTGTTGGGAAGGTAGAACCTCTGATTGGGACGATGACTACCTTTACCGCCGGGACAAAAACTATGATAGGCAGCCTGACTGTTACCTCCGGCACTATTACAGCGATTGCTACTATTACAATTATGCCCGGGGAATTGCAATATCTGGCTCTTCTACCTTCTGTGGCGACTGTTGCGGTAACTCAAGGAGTAAAATTTAGTGTCATAGGCTATGACCGGTATCGTAACCTTATCCCCAATCAGGAGGTTAATTGGCAAGTGAGTGAGGGTTCAGGTGTGGTCTCCCCTTTATTTGGGGTAAAGACGACATGGACAGCCGGCACAATAGCCGGAACAGGCACCTTAACGGCAAGCAGGGGAAGTGTCTCTAACACCGCAAAGCTCACCATTATTCCAGGAGCGGTCTGGTCACTGCACATTTCTCCTTCATCAGCATATCTTACGGTTACGACTACTCTAAAATTTAGTGCCCGGGGCTATGACCAATTTGACAATTTTATCCCAAATTTAGACTATTTCTGGCAAATAGACGAAGGAATAGGAAAGGTAACACCAGCTTATGGGACTATGACTACCTTAACCGCCGGCACAAGGGCGAGCTACGCTACCTTGACGGTAACCTCCGGGCTTATCAGGCAACAGGCGTCCATCACCATCACACCGGGGGCATTATTCAAATTAGAGGTTTTCCCTTCAACCCTGAGTATTCGGATTAATAGTGAGGCTACCTTTACCACCAAAGGGTATGACCAATACCATAACCCGGTCCCAAATGTCTTCTGTAACTGGTTTGTTCCGGCGGAGTTAGGAACGGTAACTCCTACGGGTATTCTGGCTACATTTACGGCTAATTCCAGACTGACAAATGGCATCATCCAGGCAGTTTATGGCATAATCACAGAGACAGCGACTATCTTCCTCATGCCGGGTGATTTAGACCATTTTGATTTTGGCACAATTTCACATCAGGTTGGTGGGATACCATTTCCGGCGACTATCACGGCAAGGGATAGTTACAACAATCTGGTTAACTTTGCCGGTGAAATTAGAATATTTGATGCCCGGGGAGAAACTGAATTTCCGGCTAATGGGAAATTTGTAGCCGGGATATGGGCAGGAACTATAACCATGACTGAGGTTGGACTTGCTATCCGAATTATTGCTACATCTGGAAATGTCTGGGGAACAAGTAATGCCTTTGCCTCATTGATAGACGATAATTATGGCACAGTAACCGTCGTTGGCAACACTACCCTTTCCATTAATCCCAAATCCTTGAAAGGCAGGAATTACCTTGTCCTGATTGACTTCAATCCTAAAAATACAGCTATTGACCATGCCAATCTTGAAGATGACAAAGACCCAAAATTTGGCCGTGTCCCAGATTCCATCAGAGAGATTAATATTGTTGATGGTGATAACAATCCACTTAATTATGAATTTGGTAGTATCACCATTCTTACTATTCCTTTTCAGGATAATGACCGGGATGGAATGGTGGATGGGACGAATATCATAGAAAAGAGCCTTAAAATGTATTTTCTTCAGGATAACCAATGGAAGGAAGTAAATATAGCATCAACAATAGATCCTATTGACCACCAGGTAATATCCCCAATTTTCCGTATGGGGACATATATTTTAATGGGCTATTCTCTCCAAACTAATCTAACCGATGTTGTAGTTTATCCTGTGCCTTTTAAGCCGCAGCGCGGGGATAACCGGATAATCTTTGAAGGATTAACGACGGATAGCCGGATTAGAATTTATGACATAGCCGGCAGTTTAAGGCGATACATAGAGAATATTGACGGCTACTGGGAATGGGATGTAACAGATGACTATGGTAAGCCATTAGAAAGCGGCGTCTATATTTATATCATTACGGATAATGAGGAAGGGAAAAAAGTCGGTAAAATCGTGGTGATAAGGTAATCGGTCAGTAAACGGTTATCAGTTATCAGTTAAGACAATGGTTCGACAAGCTCACCATTTCGACAAGCTCACCATGACAACATTGTCACCCTGAGCCTGTCGAAGGGTGATGGTTAGAGATGAAGGTTGCTACATGGGGAAAAGATGTGTAAGCCACTGATGATTTTAATGATTATAATGATTTATGTGATTTTTTAAAAGATTAATCATCCTAAATCCTTTAAATCATTAAAATCATTAGTGCCTTACACATCTTAACTTAGCTTAACTTGTTTACCCATAACTGAGGGATTACCCCGAATGGAACTTTTGGTTGACAAAGATTCAAATATGTGGTAAGATTTAATTATAATGATTCAAAGGATAATCGAACAGTTTTTCAAGAAACCTCAACAAGTTGAGGCATCCGTTTAGAAGTTGGAAGCCCAAACTTGTTTGGGGGATTGTTGGGGAAGTTTATCCATTAGCAGGATTAACAGGATAAATTGATTAAAAATATCCTGTTATCCTGTCATCCTGTTTAAATCTTTGTTATTATTCAGATGTGTAATAAAGGGGAAAGGGAGAAAATGGGGAAACGGAGAAGAGAGATTTAGAACGCAGATGAACACTGATTAATCAGGATTAACACAGATTACTTATTAAAATCCTTAAAATCTGCGAATATCTGCGTCCAATATTTCTCCAATTCTCCCCTTTCTCCATTTCTCCTTGTCTTACACTTTTTCAAAATGAGAATTGCTGCCCTTCAAGAAAAATGTATTGACTTATTGCCTTAAATGTGGTATCTTAAAGTTTAATATGATTAATTTAAACTGGGTAAAGGAAAGGCTAATTGTTTTTCTTCTGGTTCTTTTAATATTTCTTCCTCCAACATTCCTATCAGGAGGATATACATTCGGTTCTCTAATCTTAATTGAGAGTCTAATCCTTCTGGCTGGGTTAATCTGGTCTTGGGGGAGGATAAAGATAATCAAGTCTTCGCTTACCTTACCTATTTTATTCTACATAACAACCTGCCTTTTATCTACACTTAATTCTCACTATTTAAGAGGGAGTTGGGAAGAATTAATAAAATTAGCCTGCGGTATAATCTTCTTTTTGATGGTCGGGAATTATTTCACCTGCCGATTAAAATTACTTGTTTATACATTCATATTGACGACTCTGATAGTCATCTCCTTGAGTTTAACCCAGTTTTTTATGCACCTACCTGAATCTTTGATTGCCCGGTTATATTACCCATTAGGAAATCCTAATATTTTGGGTGGATTTTTAGCCATAACTATTCCTTTAATGCTCAGAATCCTTTTTGTAAGTCCAGAAACAAAACTTAATTCACCACAGAGACACAGAGTTCACGGAGAAGAGATACAATCTTTTAATAAGTCATTTATTCTCTGTGTTCTCCGTGCCTCCGTGGTGCATATTTTCTTATACTTTCAAGCAAAATTTAAATTTTTATTAGGGATTCTACTATTATTTTCCTTTATGACCTTATACCTTAGTTATTCAAAAGGAGCTACATTAGGGATAATTATAGCTATTTTGTTTTTATTCTCTCTAAATCTATATAATCCCCTCTCGAGAGGGGGTAGGGGGTGTGTTTCCTCAAAGCGAGGCAAGATACCTGTTTTGCTCCTGTGTTTATCAATAGGGTTCGTATTGTTTATCATTTATATCTCCGCCGGGATATGGGAACATTCCTTCTCGCAAAGGGTTCCTATCTGGAAAAATTCATGGCAGATGTTTTTGGACCATCCCATTTTAGGAATTGGATTAGGGGCATATCCAAATGTTTATTTTGATTATAAAGGAAATGAATTCTGGCATTTGCATTCTCATAATATCTTTCTTCAGTATGCCTGTGAAATGGGAATAACGGGTTTAGTGAGTTTTATCTGGCTAATAATTACTCTATTTAAGGTAAATCTTAAAAACACAGGAGATAACTATGAAAGGGCAGTCAGAGAAGGTTTATTAGCCGGTATGGTTGCATTTTTAATTCAGGCTCAGGTGGATTATTTACTCTGGATACCTATGTTTCAACTCTATTTCTGGTTGATACTCGGTGTGTTGAGTTATAGGAAGGGAGGAAACACACCCCCTACCCCCTCTCGAGAGGGGATTATTGTAGAAGGGGAATATGTTTCTAAAGCGAGTCAAGCCTCTTTTTCCCGCCCGCTCCCCATAATAATAATCTTATTCTGGGTTTTTTGTGTCCTGAAGCCCTGGTTAGGATATATTTCCTTTAATCAAGGGGTAGATTTGGCGGATAAAGGGACAGGCTCGCCTGGTAAGTGGCAGGAGGCAAAAATAAAGTTTGAGTCTGCCGTCTTGCTTGATTTTTACCATCCTGTTTATCATACCCATCTTGGCACAACTTATACCAGAATTCAACCGCCGGATTTATCCTCGGCGATTAAAGAATATGAAATAGCCACACAGGTTGATAACTATAATCGTTCAGATTATTATAATCTTAGTCAACTTTATTATCAAAAAGGGGATTTTCTCAAGGCACAAAAGGCATTATTAAGGGCAATTAAGTTGGAGAGGGTGTCCTATAAAAAACCTGTCTGGATAGATAATAGGGAAGAATTCATTCACAAGGCTAATTCGTTTTATGCAAAGATGTTTAAATTGAATGATGAAAAGAAAAAGAATACACTTTCATGGATACTGTATCGCCGTGAACCTATGTTGGAATTGAAAGTGAGCAGGGGAGAAAAATAGAGCGCAGATAACAAGATGATATTTTTAAATTCTGCCTTTTGTCTCCTGTATTACACATCTGAATAGTAACAAAGATTTAGACAGGATAACAAGATATTTTTTAATCAATTTATCCTGATTACATTTAAATTTAAACCTGTGAATGCAAAAATTACTTACTTCCCCCTACTTTTTTCACCACTAACACATTAATTGCTTCAAGAATCAAACAAATACTTAAGATAAATAAGATGATACCGCAAATCCCTGCAATGATTATATCAGGTTTAACAGCTATACCGCTAAATAAGGCTGGTAATGAGGTTAGAAATGGCAGAGATAAAAGCACCAATGACCATAAGGTTACCGCCATCATAAATATCATCGGGATGATGGTGTAGAGTGCATTTTTACCTGATTGTATTAACCAGACAGAGATGGCTAAAAGAATCAGGCTGGCAAGTAACTGGTTGCTTGTGCCAAATACCGGCCAGGCAACCAAATAGCCCTTTTCCTGGGTGCACATAAGAAATATGAATGGTAAAAGTAAGGTAAGGAAAGTGGCTAAAAAAGCCCCTCCTCTTCCCTTTAACCCCATAAGTTCCTGTAATATATATCTTGCCAATCTTGTGCAGACATCCAGAGTGTCATAAACAAAGGTAGCAAAAGCCAAAAGTGCAAAGGCAAGGGCAAGATTAAAACCTATTCCTACAAATCCTAAGTAACGAGCAATCCCATTGGCATAGATGAGATTAGGTTCACTCCCCAGCATAACATCCCCTTTAGGAATCATCATCACTGTGGCTAAGGCTAAGACAGCCACCAAACCCTCAAGAAGCATGCCGCCATAACCGATTACGCGTGCATTTGATTCCCGATACAGTTGTTTTGAGGTTGTTCCAGAACTTACTATTCCATGAAACCCGGAGATAGCACCACAGGCAATTGTAACAAACAGGACAGGGAAAATCAATTTCCCATTGGCTAAACTTTTCATCCCTTCAAGATTAATTGCCGGATATTCTATTTTAAATCCGCCAAATAATGTTCCTCCTATGCAAATAAGTATGATTAGATATAAAAACCAGCCTCCCAGATACCCCCGCGGTTGAAGTAATAACCACATAGGTATAACAGAGGCAATAAAACAATAAATCAGTAAGAAGACATCCCATTGTTTTACGGATATATTTGACAGGAAGGCGATGAGTGGCTCTGGTAACCTGGGACCAACCCAGATGATAAATAATACCAGGGGCAAAAAGATGATGGTGGCAATAGTAAGATTAAGTTTAAATTTGTATAACAGGATTCCCAGCAATCCCCCGGCTAAAAGATAAAAGATAGAAGAGGCTGCTACACCTGGTCCAAAGGCAGTTTCTTTAGAGACAATTTTGAATGTATGAGCGGTAATATCGGTAAAAGCAATAATCACATAGACAAGGGCTAACCAGACAAAGGTAAGGAAAAGAATATGTGATGTGCGGGACATTCGTCCTTTTACAATCTCACCAATTGATGCGGCTTTATGTCTTATCGAGGCAACTAAACTGGTAAAATCATGAACTCCACCAATGAATATTGAGCCAATAATAATCCATAATAAGGCAGGTAGCCAACCAAACCAGATACCAGCCAGAATCGGTCCTACGATTGGTCCAGCCGCCGAAATAGCAGAAAAATGTTGTCCTAAAAGTAAGGCAGGCTTTGCCGGAACATAATCTACTCCATCATTTATCTCGCAAGCCGGTGTTGGATGAGAGTCATCTAATTTCATTTGTCCGGCTAAAAATTTGCCATAAAAAAGATACCCAAGCAATAATATTCCTATGGCTACAATAACTACAACACTAATCATCTTTTTACCTCCTCATAATATTAGAAGATTCGGGATGGTTCACTTTTGTTTGAAAGCTTGCGGTTAAAAATGAACTATCCCAAAATATCGAATATCGAACAAGGAATGATGAATGTCGAAGTAAATAAAAAAGAATAGTACTTCATAATTCGATATTCTTTATTCGATATTCAATATTCTAATCGAAAGAAATCATAGGAAACTGCCTGAAAATGAACCGTCCCGAAGATTCTCAAAATCTTAAATCAGGTGCCGGGGCAGCATCTTTGGTGTCTATTTTAAGTTCGACACTCTCTGAAAACCCACATTCTCCTTGAATGAAAAGAATATCTCCCTGGGGTGAATAGCTGAATTGCTTAGTTAAATCCTTATTTCTAAAATTGACTAAATTCATATACCAATACCCCCCGCTATCTACAAGGATAGAATACAGAGCCGATTCATCTTCACTCCCTTCTTGGTCATAGTCTTGCAATCTTAAATAAACTATTGCCCCTTCTGCCAAGGTCTCACCATTTGCCTGAAATACCTTCCCATAGACTAAATCATTGCCGGCAGGAATTACAGATGAGCCGGTAGTTAAAATAAACTTCCCTAATGTAGTCTGCCCAGATATAATTTCATAACAATAAGTAGTTTGTGGACTTAACCCGAGGAAAGTTACATGATGAACAGTAGTCACAGTATTGCTTCCCCGGTCATCGTAGGCTATGTTTGTTGTGTTTGTCCCACCATATCTGACTAAACCTATTTCAGCCTTCTGAGATACCCATGAAATCGTAAATTGGGTATCAGTGATATTGGACTGCATTATTTTATCCGAGGTACTCGCAAAGACCAAACTGTTCATCAGCCCAATGGTAAATAAACTAATAATTAACTTGTTCATTTTTCTTTTCCTCCTTTTCTGCTTTTTGGAGTGCGAAGGCTTGCCTTCGCTTTGTTCCGAAAGCGGTGGCAAGCCACCGCACTCCAAAATAACAAGCCACCGCACTCTAAAATTATGGTAAATTTATATCATCCACCGTGTCAACATTTGCATTGACAGTCGTAGATGCCTTACCTGAAGATGCCGCCTCTACTTCTATATAAACCTTATCCGTTCCTGAATAAGTGAAGAAACCCCCAAGATTCGTAGTTCTAAGTTTCTTCAGATCTATTTCCCATTTACCGCTTGCATCTGTCAGACAGGCCGCCCAAGTTGATTCACCAGGACTTTCTGCACCATTATCATCCTTGAGTTTCACATAGACAATAGCCCCTGCTACCGCACTACCACCTTTCTTGACAAACCCACTAATTGTACTCTCACTTTGAGGGAGCTTCTGAGATGCAGTAGTGAAGATATAGGTTCCCGGGTCGGTTGAGTTGCCGCAAACTAAGGCATAGTAATAGGTAGTGTTAGCAGCAAGCCCAGTAATTGTTACAAGATGTGTATCGTCGGAGATTCCCGCCCCTCGCACATCAAAAGCAGAATTACCAAAGGTATTGGTCGTCCCATAGAGAACTTTACCCTGGAGATTAGAGGTGGTAATCCAGGAGATAGTTACCTGCTTATCAGTAGAGGTGCTGATGAAATTACTTTCCCTTAACCAATTTGGTGAATATTCACTAATATTCTTTGAGTAAATAAAGTATCCCTGGTCTTTAGCGGTAGTAAAATCATTGAATGGCAAATCTAATTGATGTCCTACCCATTGGCTTCCGGCAGTCCAGCGTTGAATGACACTTACAGAACCATTTTGTGCATTTATATCCTGGAGTAGGCTTCGAGCCGTAGTTGTAGCTACCCCTAACCCAATTAAATTCCATGATAGGCGTAAATTTATAATTTGTGATTCAATCTTATTACCGGTCATCTGCCAATCACTTGGGTTTTTGCAATGCACAAAATAGCCTCTGCCAATTTCAATGGGCATATTTTTATAAAACTCATTTCCTATAACAGGTATTCCTACTTGATAAGATTCCCATGTGCTTCCGTCGGTCCAACGCTGGGCTATATCTGCGGTTCCACCACTTGCATTTATGTTCTGGACTAATTTCTCAGCGGTGTATGAGCCAACACCAGGTCGTAGTGGTAATGAAATCAGATTCCAGCCGGCACGCAAATGCACGCTACAAGTGATAGTTGCACCTGGTAGGGTAGTCGCATTCACAGTAGCCGTCCCGGACAGATTGTTTGCCTCATCCTGCGTGCGGATATAAAATTGATATGCGGTGTTATTAAATAACTCGGTTATGGTTGCCTGCTGAACACTTCCGACAGATTTAGGAATAGGAGGGGTAGTGAATAAAGATGGCTCTCCTCCTACAGGGGCATATTTTATGATATAAGCTGAGGCTGTTCCTTTAAAATCGTTATCCCCGGGTGCAGTCCACTGTAAGGTAACCGAACCGGATGTAATAACTATTGCCGCTAAGTCAGTTATCGTCCCTGGTGCCCAAATATCACCCGGTGTAGCACTACCTACATTCGACGCAGGTCCTTCTCCTTCACCACTAACCACAGCAGTAACTACATAATAATAGCGTATATCCTCTGTAACGGTTTTATCAATGTAAGTGATTGTGCCAATCCCATTATTAATCTGTGGAAAACTTCCTGTGCCTGCTACATCTGTGCGATAGATATTGAAGGTAGTGCTCGTACCCATACTGAAATCCCATCTTAATGAAATAGATCCTGGATGTCCTGTAGCTTGAAGATTTGTTGGTGCGGTAACACTTGGCGCCATTGCTGGTAATGTCAAACTACCCAATGGTGGTGGACTTATCTGCATCCCTAAAAAGGCATCCTTATAAGTAATACTGGTCGAACCAATCAAATCAAAATAGTCTGTTCCTGGAGCTGGCTTTGGTCCTTTTCCATTGCCCTGAGGTGGAGATGGTGAGGGTGAGGTTGGAATTAATGAAAGGGTAAGATAGATATTCTTTTCAGAGCCAGGAGCGATATTTCCTCCCTGACCATATTCCCATTTCACTAAATTTCCTTGCTGAGTAAAGGTTCCTGGTTCTGCAGACAGCAAAGTTACCCCATTAGCTAAATTCATAGTTATTACAGGTGTCTCGGCAATATCATCACCTGTGTTAAGAAAGAACAGTTTTATTTCTACCTCATTATTTTCATTTAGCGTCAGGGTCTCCGTAATTTCACCATTAAATGCCCGCCTTATTTGATTGACGATGTATTCCTGATGCATAGCCGCACCATGCACAACTACCGTTTCAAGATTACCGGCGGCAGTACCTGTATGGTTAAAATGGTCATTAAATTCCATCTTCGGTCCTTCATTGACCACCTTTATTCCACTTCGGGTACTCTCTGTAATGGACTTTACCATCACATAGAAATCTTGTCTGGGTGTATCGCCTTCATACCAGGGTAGTTGCAGGGCATTCGCAGGTAGAGTAAATGCTACTGTCCCTTTGTTGGGGTCAAATCCTACAGGTGTAGTTAATCCATCAAAGTAGATTGCCGCTTGTGTGCCTCTTGGCTTGTTATTCACATCTAAACCAATGAGCCGCTCAAATTCTGCTTTTTGTGTGGCAGTAGCTAACTTTGCCTCCTGAACCTCAACAAATGAAGGAAATCCATCTGTAAAAGTTACAATAGTGGAAGAGCCGTAAGAGGTTAAAACATGTCCTTGAGCATCCTCTATCCCTATCCAGGCGGCAGGAATCTCAAACTTTGTCTCTGTTAATTTACTCCCGGGTTCATCAGCGGTAAGTTTAAATTTGAGCTTATGCACCTTACCTCTATCTCCCACCGGGATATTTGTATCTGTATTAATTCTGAAATAGACTATCCCCCGCCAGCCATCAGGTATCTTTGGCTCATCCTGACTTACTAATAAATAGGAGAGGTCCTGGTGAACAGGGGGGGTAGTATTAAGTAACTCATCGTTTATAATTTCCATCCAGTCGGAGGTTATTCTAGAAGTTTCAGGGTCACTCATGTCAGGTGTTATAGTTACATTCCTCAAGGTATACGGCTCATCTACACTACCACCTAAATTATTACAAACCTCTATACGAACAAAGCTTGTATCTCCAGGAGCTAACCGTGGTGTACAAAGTTTATCGTCAATTCTGCCACCTACAAATGTAGAGGCGGTTATCCTGCCGAAACCATAGCTTTTTAGATATGTATCCAGATCAAATTCCCTTGGCTCATACGGGTCTTCTACCTTAATGATATGAAAAACGGTATCACCATAATTGCCAATATTAATTGGTGCCACCTTCTTGGAAATCTCCACATCGCTTGATAGTCCCCAGACCGCCTGGGTATGGGCATCCATTATCATGTATTGATTAGGACCTTCCTTAGGTTTATGGAATATATATCGACTACCGTCATTTACCTTCATCGGACCTTCGTAATGCACCTCAGGATGATAGGTCTTCATATCTGCCCAAACATGAATTTCTTCCTTTTCGCCGGTATTTAATGCTTGATTAAAATATAGGGTATGGAACATCTGGTCATCTTTCTCATCTACAAGTTGTGTGGGATAACCTATATTTTGATAATCTGTCAACCAATGCCGCTCATATTGGGTATCAAACCCTAATCCTTTAAAGATATCTTTAACGATTAAACTCTGGTCTTTATTTATCTTAAATGCCTCAGAAGGCTTATATATCTGCTCGAATTCCCGTGAACTATTACAGGTCTTTACAATCAGATGTAATTTAGCCGGCTTTTTAACATCATATTCCAGATATAACCTTTCGTTATCCTCCCTTGTATATGGAATTCCATCACCGGCAGCAGCACCATCACCCTCTGCATAGAGCTCGTATGTATCATTTACAGTTGGATATACTTGAACAGTCGGGAAGAAATCATTAGATTTTTTAAACTGTGGGTCCATAGTTCTCAGCGGGGCAGAATGTTGCCGCCCCCACATGTCCTGCCATTTAACCCTGGGGAGATTCTCAATGTTAGTGGGAATAGGGGCATAAGCTATCCCTTGGGAGAGATATTGTTTATACGGATTTTCATCTGAGCCTAAGAGAATAAGAAAGAATAATGCCTTCGCATCCATAAGCACCTTACCATTAACGACATATCTCTCAGGGATATTAGGTAATGTTGCCATTAGAATTGTTCTTGGCGGCAGGATTTTATTCTTATCAGTGGATATTCCCGGGTATGGTGGAGGTAATTCCTCACTCCTTACTCCATACCTGATAAGTGGGTCTATAAAATCATACCCTCCCATCTGATGGTAAGTCCATGTCCCTGTCCAGGTTAGTTTTTGTGCAGGAAGAACCATATCTCCATTTGGAGCTAAGCTGATTAAAGGCATATTGTTATTCGGACCCCATTGTGCCGCTTTATATACCTCTGGAATCTCAATTGGTGCGGCATACGGATTTTCATAGATATAAGTAGTAATTCCATCCCAGTTATTAACATTAAATTTCACATATCGATTTTCCGCTTCAATCGGAAGTGGATATCTTGGGTCATCAAAGAAAAATATCTCATGTCGCACCCAGGCATTGGCATCACCATCTCCTACATCCCAGTATGTACCACCGACCGACCAGACTATCTTACGATTATCCATCACATCGACAATAGGAGCGACTAAGGCAGCTAAATCATGGGTTTGAACATTTTTCGCCAGGGTATCTTCCTTGTTTTCAACCGGAAAGACCACATCTGAAAATATACCGCTACCAACAACCCCGTAAGCAGTAAGTTTATCAAGTGCCCTGTCCCCGACTAATCGAGCCGCCATCTTTGCATACAGTTTTGGGTCGCGGGCATAAACAGTAACCTCACCTCCAGGTGTCTCTATATAATTAGCCTCCGTCTTACAAACCACTGCCTCACCTTTTTTAATGGCATTAGCCTCAGTAAAAACCCAGAAAGAGAAGACTAACTTTGTGTTTTTATCCACCTGCCCGAGTGACCAGGTAATGGTTGTAAGTGTTCCTTGTCCTAAATTAGTAGTTGTTCCTTCATATTGAATGTTACTGGGTAAGGGACTAACCTCGGATTTTGATTCAACGATATTAAACCCTGGTTGAACCACTGATTTAACTTCTACATCTTTCAACGGGTTATTCCAGAAATTACAGAATGTAATTGTAACATATACCGGTACATCTGCCTCTAACCCAGGAATAACATCCTTGGGCACATCCTCACAAAATCTCTGGATAGCCTCTGAGGTTAAAGCCGCCCTACGAGACATAGTAAGAAGCACCGCATCTAAAACAAGCGGAAAATACTCGGTTTTATCTGATGGATGAGAAGGCATCATTACCGCGGCACCTAATTGGTGCTCTACATAAATTATCGCCGGTGAATCTGGATAATTAGTATCTGCGTACTTAGCAATTATGGTTTGTGTGGCATTAGCTACTGCAGGTTTTTCCAATAAGAATGGGTCATCCAAAACATAGGTTTCATTAGCTGACCAGGAGAAGGTAAGTGGATGAGATTCATCCAAAATAGTTAGTAGTCCTTTGTTATCCCCATCTGTTACCCGTTTTTCCAAATGCACGGTCTCTGAACCTACTAACCCAAGTTTTTCAACTAAATACACACATTCACCCTGGGTGTAGAGTATGCCGCCATTTGCCACAAATGATTTAAGATTGGCTAAACCGGATGTGGTCAGGGTGGCGACTACATCCTGGACATAGCCTTTTTTAACGGATGGGAAAATTACCAGGTCATAATTAGCTAATTTACCTTCTCGAATATCCTGTTCATTTACCCGGTCAAAATATTCACCCCAGAGATACATTCTAAAAATCTGCTCAAAATAGCCCTCTTCCCAGGTGATGTATTGCTCATATTCATCCATTAAATCAGAGTAAAACAAGGCAATCTTAATCGGTTGCAAGGAATAGGATTTTGATAGACCAAGAACATTGCCCGTGCCTACCCCAGGCTCGGTGGTAACATAATCAGGGACAGGGGTGCTAACAAGATTTATGACTGTTCCTGTGGCTGGTGAGTATTCGGAGATAAATGTCCCGGCGTTATATACACTTCCGTGATAGGGATGAGATGTGGAGGCAGTCCACTCCATATTACCATTTTTATAGACATGCTCAAAGCAAGCCTTGTAGGCATTCCTTATTTTATCAAGTTTAGTTCCTTCATCACCTGTTTGTTGATTCCCCATAGGGATGATCACACTCAGCGGCTCATATTGATACCCAAGGCTAACCGGTGTGCGAGTTATTTCTTCAGAATAATCACTTGGGTATGAATTAGTATTATAAGCCCTTAATGCCAGATAGTATTTCTTGTCATTTTCAAGTCCCCCTAATTCATATTCCGTTACATTTCCTACATCTATTAAATTCGCATAAGCCTTAGTAACCGAGCCTTCATAAGATTTTTCATCATAAGATAACAGATACCCGCCAATATCCGATTGAGGACTTTTATCCCAAGAAAGATAAAGGACGGTATCACCGGGTAAGCATTTATCCTCTTTCCATATTGGTGGTGTAGGCAGGGCTTCTTGTCCCAGAGTAGTTACCTGGGCAACATTAGAAAGTGAAGATTTATTTCCTGCCTCGTCTATTGCCTTTAAGGCAAAATAATAGGTTTTACCCCACGAAAGTCCTGCAACGGTAAAGGTTGCTTTAGTCCCTGGTGCCCCTGGTTTAGGCTCTCCAAAGGCAGAAAAACAATCATCCCAATTAGCATCAGTAATATTCACATAATCATATCGGACATCATAAG
Organism: Nitrospirota bacterium; assembly: GCA_043816605.1. Taxonomy (GTDB): domain Bacteria; phylum UBA9089; class CG2-30-40-21; order CG2-30-40-21; family SBAY01; genus JBDRHR01. The sequence goes on along the minus strand of JBDRHR010000100.1, from coordinate 14,460 downwards.
AATTAGCCACTCCCTGAGTGCCATTATCTCCGGAATTAGTCCAGGTAAGTTGGACGGTTGAGGCAGTAACACTTCCTGCTTTTAAATCCGTTATTGTTCCAGGGGCAAGCATATCGGTTGAAACTATATTGGATAATGGTGAAACATTATACTGTTCATCAACGGTTTTCAGGGCAAAATAGTATTCGTATTTATCTAATTGTAGATTTTCGACGACAAATACCTCTGCCGCACCCATCTTTTTGGGCGTAGGAGTCCCAACTTGTGCGGAAAATACCCAGGTATCTTCAGTTATCGGTACTGTAGAATATCGGATGTCATATTTGTCATCCGTGCGGCTTGGAAATCCTTTATCCTTTGACCAAGTAATATTACCATCATCACCAGGTGATTTCCAGACTAACATAAGGGAGCCTTCTTGAACATTGACATTAGCAATGGCAAGATTAGTTACGGTTCCGGGTGAGGTTTCATCCAGCGTGGTTTTCTGAAAGACATTTGACAATGCAGATACCTGTCCGCCGCGGTCTGCGGTCTTTAAGGCAAAGAAATAGGTTGTCTCAGGTTGAACCTTACGCTGTTCAAAAGGTAATTTTCTATCATCGGTACCCGTGCCTATAACGACCATGTGGTCACGCACATCGGCAAATGATGGTTTGGGAAGCATACCCGGTGGTGTCTCACAAACAGTAAAATTATTTATCAGGGTATCAGTGCCTTGCGTAGTCCATTTAATGGTGTAGGTACTTGCCTGTCCCTGATAACCATCTGCACCAGGGGCAGCCCAATTTAAGATGATGCTGAATGATGTCGGTTGAATAGGCTGCCAGCCGGTTATTTTAGTCCAATAGAGACTATCAAGTTGGTCATACCATTCTCTCCCCACCTCTGTACCTGCTACTCTCCCTGGAGGAATATCGTTTAAGGTAACAGTATCTTCTAATCCAACTGAATAAGTGCCATCTTTATCATAAGCAAAGGCAGTATAGTGATAAGTCGTAAGTGGCTTTAACTCCGAATCCTCATCCGTAAATAGCTCCCCATCATCATTATAAACCACCTTACCGTTATCAACTAATGCTCCTACGGGGTAACTTGCACCATTGGTTAAAATTTCTGTAAATGTTTGAGTACCCCGAAAAACTACTGTGCCGGTATAATAGGCATTGTAAGGATTTTCCCACTTAACCCGAATGGTATTATCATTTGACTCTCCACTCAAATTTTTCACCGGATTCATTACCCCGGGGGCGAGTTCAAAACGGAATATTACCTCATCCACTGACTCCGGATTGTGTTGTCGTGTATGAAACATATCGGCTAAACCGACAGATACCGTATAAGTTCCCGGCACACACTGTTTGAAGGTATAACTTGTCTGATTGATAAATCCTGTCCAGACAGGTTGTGGCTTATTATCACCAGGGCACTGTACATACAGCACAAGGATAATATATCCATCATAATATCCCTCTGGTGCCATGCCTATATTAAAATTTTCCACCTCAAGAGTAGTGGTGATAGAACCTTCACTGGTAATTGTAACACCTTCAGTAGGCCAGGTAACTCTTATGGTTGGAGGTCCATAAGTAACCGCAAAATTTACATTATCCACATCTGCATTGTTTATTGTTATTGTCCGAGAGCCTGGACTAAATGAGCAGTATAATTTAGCTGGAGTAACTTTATAATCTCCATCAGGTAAACCGGTAAAGGCATAAGTCCCTGCATCAGATGTAGTCGTAACCTTTGAGGCGTTGCCTGAAAGGGTAACCTGAACACCTGAAGTTATAGCACCTCTAATAGTTCCTGTAGCTTCTACTTGAGATAGACATACAAAGCACCAAACTAATCCCAATCCTAAAATAGTAAATTTTTTCATTATAGAAATACCTCCTTGTTTGGAAAAATTATCTTAGTATAATTATATCATATCTTTTAAAATTTGGCAATGAAAAATTTTTCTCCTCTGAATCAAACATCCCCCTAAAAGAAGGGAATATGGCATAACCCCGTTTTATTCCCCCTTTAAAGGGGGTTAGGGGGATGTTATTATCCAACTTCTCCATTTCCCCTTTGTTGCACCCTGAACAGTTATGGAAAATAGAAACCGGCAGGTAATTTTCACACTTATGAATGCTTACTCTTTCTCGTTAAGATTTTTTCCCTTTCCACGACAGATACCTCGTTTAGAATTTTTAATAAATTCTATAAGATGTTTAATTTCAAGGGAAATCGGTAACTCTTTTTCTATTTTTGCCAAAGATTTGGAGGTATTAAGTTCACTTCGGTAAAGGATTTTATAGGCGGTTTTGAGATGATGGCGCAGTTCTTGAGAAAATCCTGCCCTGCGTAATCCCACTGTATTTATCCCATATACTACGGAAGGATTACCATCAACCAACATATAAGGCGGAACATCCTGAACTATCACCGACATCCCACCGAGCATAGCGAAAGCCCCGATTCTACAAAATTGATGAATACCCACCAAACCGGAAATGACAGCTTTATCCTCAACTATTACATGCCCGGCCAATAGAGCAGAATTAGTTATAATCACTCCTGAGGCTATTTGACAATTATGACCGACATGGGCATTAGCCATAATATAATTATCATTGCCTATTTGGGTTGCCTCGCCTTTCTTCCAGCCGCGATGAATCGTCACATATTCTCGAATAATATTGTTATCTCCAATAACACAATATGCTTCCTTCTCTTCATAACCCTTAATTTGTGGTTCATGTCCAATGACACAACCCATGTGAATGATGCAATTTTTACCAATCGTGGTCCAGCCGTTCAAGATAACATGCGAACCAATCTTAGTTCCTTGCCCAATAGTTACATTCTCTTCAACGATGCTAAAGGGACCGATTTGGACATCGTCAGATATCTTTGCCTCTGGATGAACAATAGCCGTTGGATGAATATTCATTTTCCACCCCCTTACCCCTGATAATATCTCTTGACAGTTTATTTTAATGGTTAAGTTAGATTAACTGTAAAATGGATACTGTAAAATGAAAAATGTAAAAATTGAGGAGAAGAATAGAACTAATTTTCAATTTTTCATTATCCATTTTACAATTTACAGTTGTTCTTTAAACTCATAATTTTAAATGTCCATGAGTACTATCGAGGAATATCTACTCTCTTACCTCCGCTATCGGGAGACACCTTCACCTATCATAAACATCATTGTTGCCTCAGCAACTAAATTATTATCAACATAAGTCTTTCCTTCCATTACTCCTACATTAGAGCGGACTTTAAGTGGAACTACTTCAAATCGTAGCTGGTCTCCGGGAGTAACTACTTTTCTAAACCTTACCTTGTCAATCCCAGTAAAATAAACCATTTTACCTGCATGTTGAGGTTCAGAGAGCATAAGGACTCCAGCCACCTGTGCCATAGCCTCTATGACTATTACCCCTGGCATAATAGGGTTTCCCGGGAAATGCCCTTGAAAAAATGATTCATTGGCAGTTACATTTTTAATCCCAACGATTCTTTTCCCCTTCTCCATTTCAATAATTCTATCAACAAATAGAAATGGGTAGCGATGCGGCAGGATTTCTTGAATTTGTTTTATGTCTAACATTTTTCTTTCCTCCTTTTTCTTTTTAGGCTATAGGCTTTTAGACTGTAGGCTTTTAGGGAGCGGATTAAGACACCAAGAACCTTTTGCGTTTCAATCATCTCCTCCAACCTACAGCCTAATAGCCTAAAAGCCTACAGCCTTTTTTTCTACAGCCTACAAGCCTTTTAGTGAGCGAATCAAGGCACCAAGAACCTTTTGTGCCTCAATCATTTTCGAATCATATTCCAAAACTTTCAACTCATCCGTATAGCCCAAACGTCTGGCTAAACCATACTGATAATGTAGTTCCCTTAAAGAACCGAAAGCTATTTCAAGAAAACGAAGATATTCGGCATGACTCTCACGAGCACATCCCTCAACGATGTTAGACGGAACCGAAATTGCCGCTCTTCGCATCTGAGATGTCAGCCCATATATCTCTTCTTTGGGAAACTTTCTGGTTACCTGATATATCAAGACCACTAATTCGTCGGCCAGTTCAAACGCTCTCAACTTCGTATGGTCACGCATTATTTCCTCCTACAGCCTAATAGCCTAAAAGCCTACAGCCTGAGTTTTTGTACCAATTTTAAATTTAAATCATGTCCTGACTTAATGGCAATTATATGTCCTGAGATAGGCATACCGAGCAAACTAAAATCCCCTATTAAGTCTAATATCTTATGTCTGACTAATTCATTTTCAAAGCGTAAGTTATCATTTAAAATCCTATCCTCGGCGATAACAATGGCATTCTCCAGACTTCCTCCTTTAGCTAATCCTTGTGCATGGAGTATTTCCACCTCAGACAGAAAACCAAATGTTCTTGCTGTGGCAATCTCCTTTACGAAAACCTCTTGAGTGATAACAAAAGAGGCAAATTGTGCTTTAACGACGGGGTGGTCAAAATCAATAGTGTAGGTAATCCTCAATTCATCGGAAGGTAGAATAATTATATGCTTATCTTCTAAGGAAACCCAACATGGGTCTTTAGGGCTAAAAACCTTTTTAGGCTTATCCTGGGTAATAATTTCGTCTTTGAGGAGTTCGACAAATGGTAAGGCACTTCCATCTCCAATCGGCAGCTCGCCACCATTTACCGAAATCTCAATATTGTCAATTCCTAAACCGGATAAGGCAGCTAATAGATGTTCTATGGTGCGAACTTCAGCCCCATTTTTCCCCAAACTAAGTTCTCGCAAGGTGTTATTGACATTTTCCGGACAGGCTTTTACCATTGGTTTGCCTGGCAAATCTCGCCGGATAAAGACAACGCCTGTTCCTACGGCAGCGGGTTTAAATACTAAATGTATCGGTTCACCTGTATGTAAGCCTATACCTGAATATTCCAATTCTTTTTTAATTGTCTGCTGAACTTCATTATCCATATTTTGAATATTATACCAAAAAATTACTCTAAATGCAACAAAAAAATTTGTAATTGAGTAACCCCTCAGTTACAAGAGGGTATTGTCAAAAGTTTTTACCTGAAATTTTCTTAACTCTCTATTTTTTCAGGCACTTATGTAAGTTTGGTTTACCTCCCCCCATTTTAAGGTAATCGGTTATCGGTTATCAGGTAATCAGTATTACCGATTACCAATTACCCATTACTGATTACGGCAGGACATTGTTATTTGGCCTCATCGCCACAAAGAGAAAAACCTTCCTAAAAGTTCCCCCGATTTCTTTCATAATTATTTCATATTCTATTTGACACTACCACACTCAAGACTGCTTACCGTGAATTTGAAGAGCGGGTGGGGCAATTGAAGTCACCAAGAGGTGCAAAAACCGAGATGATTAAATCTGCTATTAATTTGTTCACAAAATAATTTTCTTTATCCGGTATTGAACAGGCATGTCCCGGTGTCAGCAGGGATATGATACGCAGGGTGCTTCGGGAACTCCAAAATATCAAAGAAGTAGAGTGTCTTGGCAGGGGTCCGGGAGCACTTTGGAAGAGAAGAGGTAATACCTCTAAAAAAGGGTAATAAAGAGGGTAGTAAGGAAAAAGGTATGATTCCAAAGAAATGGATTAAAACGAGGGTATAATAAGGCATCTTTCAACCCATCTTCCCCTTTTTCCCTATTATTACACCACCTGTTTCAGAAAAAATATTGACATTGTTTATGAAATTTGTTACAATAAAAATCGTAGGATAGAGCGATGATTAAGGATTGCATACCGCTACAGATGAAAAAGTGATGTCAAGCAAAGAGAAAATAAAACAGAGTAACGAGGATGTCTTAGAGCTATCACAGGAGACGATTCAAATGCCAAGGACTAATAAATCTGATAAAAAACCTATTGAGCAATATGATCACAAGGGGAAGGAGCGGGTGAATAATCCGCCGGTTGGGTTGGTTACACCTGAAACGGATAAGGATTCTGGGAAAAAGATTTATGCCTATGACCCACATCTTGACCCTCAACTTCAATGGGCTGGAAAGGCAGAGCGGACATCATTTGATGTTCCCACAACCTCCCTTCATGTCCACGAAAGGATAGACCCACGAACAATTATTGAGGCGGTACGCAAATGCAATGGCAAGCAGCCAGAGCAATTATCGCTATTTAACTCACCTGAGGAAAACCCACCGCTTCGTGAGGCTATCCAATTCTACAAACACAAGCATAATTGGTCTAACCGACTTATTGCCGGGGATTCTCTGCTGGTGATGAATTCCCTGTTGGAAAAAGAAGGTATGGCTGGCAAGGTGCAGATGGTTTACCTTGACCCGCCCTATGGTATCAAATACGGCAGTAACTTCCAGCCATTTGTGAATAAACGGGATGTGAAAGATGGCAAGGATGAGGACTTGACCGCTGAGCCGGAGCAAATCCGTGCCTTTAGGGATACCTGGGAATTGGGGATTCATTCGTATTTGGCTTATTTGCGGGATAGGTTGCTGCTGGCAAGGGAATTGTTGACTGAGAGTGGGAGTGTTTTTGTGCAGATCAGCGATGAGAATGTGCATCTGGTGAGAAATATTTTGGATGAGGTGTTTGGAGTAAATAACTTTATTTCGTTAATTCCTTTTCGAAAAAAGACAATGCCCTTAGGTGCTAAATATTTAGATTCGATGAATGATTATTTGATTTTCTATGCAAAAGAAAAAGAAAAACTTAAATATCGCACTCTTTTTTCTGATTATTATCCTGAGGGGAAATCCAGATGGAAATATGATACTGAAAAAAAGGAGTGGTACAGACTTGTTTCTATGAGAGCTCCTGGATATACCCCTGAAAATGATTATGAGGTAAAATATAATGGAAAAACTTATAGATTGAGTAAAAATCAGTCTTGGATAGTTTCGAAAGAAAAATTCAAAATTCTTTTAGAGAGTGGAAGGATAGAATTAGAAGGAGATACTCTTTCGTACAAGTTGCTTAATAACGATTTTCCTTATCAAAAAATAACAAATTTTTGGACTGATACTTCGGGTCCAACGAAAAGAGAATATGTTGTAGAAACTTCTACTTTTGTAATCCAACGCTGCATCCTCATGACCACCGACCCTGGTGATCTTGTTTTTGACCCTACATGCGGAAGCGGCACTACCGCCTATGTAGCCGAACAATGGGGCCGGCGATGGATAACCTGCGATACATCTCGTGTGGCGTTAACCCTTGCCAAGCAGCGAATAATGACTGCCATCTATGACTATTACGAACTGGCTCATCCCCAAGAGGGTGTAGGCAGTGGGTTCAGGTATAAGACCGTGCCGCACATTACCCTGAAATCCATTGCCAATAACGAGCCACCCGGACAGGAGACCCTCTACGACCAACCCTACCTTGACAATAAAAAGGCCCGCGTGTCTGGTCCCTTCACTGTGGAGGCAGTCCCTGCACCAACGGTAAAGCCATTATCTGAGATTGAAGAAACGCCTGCCTCAGATGAATCGGTTAGCCGCTGCGGTGAAACCCTGCGACAGGCAGAATGGCGGGATGAATTGCAGAGGTGTGGCATTCGTGGGAAAAATGGACAACACATCCTGTTTTCCCGTGTTGAGCCATTATCTGGTACCCGTTGGCTACATGCCGAAGCCGAAACTAAAGAAGATACACCGCAACGAGTAATAATCTCCTTTGGCCCAGAACATGCACCACTGGAGCAACGGCAGGTGGAGTTGGCATGGGAAGAAGCTCACAAACTAATGCCACGACCGGCAATGATTATCTTTGCGGCGTTTCAATTTGACCCTGAGGCGGCAAAAGATATTGATGAAATAGAGTCGCAAAAAACCGGCATGACATTCCTTAAGGTTCAGATGAATGCTGACTTGCTCACGGATGACCTGAAAAAGAAACGGACAAGCAACGAGAGTTTCTGGCTCATTGGTCAACCAGATGTGAGATTGGAAAAGATTAAAGAAGGAAAAGATGTTCATAACATCCCCCTAACCCCCTTTATTAAGGGGGAATTTAGAGATAAAGACAAATATCGGGTTGAGGTGCTTGGTTTTGATTACTACAACATCAAGGCTGGAATTGTCGAATCCGGCGGCACAGAAAATATCGCTATGTGGATGTTAGACACAGATTATGACGGCAGAAGCCTGTTGCCGAGGCAGGTTTTCTTTCCAATGGCTGGAGAGAAAGACGGCTGGTCAAGGTTAGCAAAAAATCTCAAGGCAGAGATTGATGAGGAACTTATTGAGGCATATCGAGGCACGGTATCACTTCCGTTTGAAATGGGTGAAAATCGGCGTATTGCCGTAAAGATTGTGGATGACCGTGGGATTGAGAGTCTGAAAATTATTGAAATATAAACGAGTAAGAAAAGATGGAAAAATTATTAGCAGATTTAATCACTTTACCCAAAGAAACAGAATGGGTTGAGTTTAAGGTTGACTATTACGACCCGCAGGAAATAGGTGAGCAGATTTCTGCATTGTCCAACTCTGCCTGTTTGCATAATAAGGCAAAGGGCTATCTCGTCTTTGGCATTGAGAATGAAACTCACAATGTTAGAGGAACACACTTTAAGCCCAAACAGAAAAAGATTGGCAATGAAGAATTAGAAAATTGGCTGGCAAAATTATTAAATCCAAGAATTGACTTCGTGATTTATGAATTTCAATACAGTGGCAAACAGATTGTTTTGTTTGAAATAGATGCCACAGAGAATACACCTGTAAGATTCAGCGGTGTTACCTACATTAGAGTCGGCTCATATAAAAAGAAGTTATCAGACCATCCTGAAAAAGAACGGAAAATTTGGAAAAAGCAGGCTGAATATGACTGGTCAGCCCAGATTTGCAAAGGAGCAACCATTGATGATCTTGATAAAGATGCTATCCAAAAAGCCAGGATAGAGTATAAAAATAAGAATTCTCGTCTTGCCAAAGAAGTTGATCGGTGGGATGATATAAAATTTTTGAATAATGCAAAAGTTACAATTCATGGAAAAATTACCAGAACGGCTATTATACTTTTAGGCAACGAGGAATCTACGCATTTTCTTTCGCCGTCTGTGGCACAGATGACATGGATACTAAAAGATGAGCATAACATTGAAAAGGATTATGCCCATTTTGGACCACCGTTTTTATTAAATATTGAAAAGCTCTTCGGTAAAATCCGCAATCTCAAATATCGTTATATGCCCGACAATACATTATTTCCAACCGAAATTGACCAGTATGATTCCTGGGTAATCCGTGAGGCATTGCACAACTGCATTGCACATCAGGATTATGAATTAAGAGGCAGAATTAATGTGATTGAAAATCCGGATGAGCTGATATTTACTAATGTGGGTAGTTTTATTCCTGGAAGTGTGGAAGAAGTAATTAAACTGGATGCACCTCCGACACAGTATAGAAATGACCATCTTGTCCGAGCAATGCTTAATTTAAATATGATTGAGACCATTGGCAGCGGTATCAAAAAGATGTTTCAAAAACAAAGGCAGAGATTTTTTCCATTGCCCAGTTATGATTTGACAGACCCAGAAAAGGTTATTGTAAAAATACAAGGCAAAATATTGAATGAGAATTATACCCGTTTGTTAATTGAGCAAATGAATTTGGGGTTGTCCACTGTAATGCTTCTGGACAAAGTTCAAAAGCGGATCAACATTTCTAAAGATGAACACAAATTTTTGAAATCTAAAAGGTTTGTGGAAGGAAGATACCCCAAGTTATTTGTATCATCTCAGATTGCAGCAACTACAGGGAAAAAAGCTCAACATATCAAAAATAAGGGGTTTGACAAAAAATATTATCAGGATTTAATTATTGAGTTTATTAAAAAATATGATTCTGCACCACGCGAGGAAATTAATGAATTGCTTCTCGATAAACTACCTGATATTATGACCAAAGAACAAAAAACAAGGAAAATTCATAATATGCTTTCAGAAATGTCAGGCAAATTAACAATGATAAAAAACATTGGCAGTAGGAAAAAGTCCAGTTGGATTTTAAATGATATGAATAAAAAAACAATAAAAAAACAATAAAAAACAATAAAAAAACAATAAAAATGCTATAACCTATTGAAATACAGTCAGTTATGCTTTTGTTAAAAAATAATAAATAATAATAAAAACAGGAAAAAATGAGTAAAAAACTACTTACGGCAAGGGCAGAATCATACTCTTTGTTATTGAAAGAAACCAGAAACTATTAAAAGGGAGTTAATTTAATGGCAGGTAGCATTGACCAACTTATTATCAATTCCCCTTACGAAGAGCCGAAAGAATATTGGAGCTATGCTCGGGATAGCCGTTCCTTTTCTCGTAAAGAGGGCAGACGTCCTGCCGGGTATATAATTGCCTCTGAGAAATCCAAATCCTTTGATGACCCTGGTATTTTCATTGAACTGCCATTAGTCAATAACATCCGTTCACGGGTGAAGGTATGGAGAGAAGCAGGATATTCGGGAATCACAGGGATTACCAAACGATTGCTTGAACATTGGCACAATCCCGAGGAGAGGGAATATCGTCTTTTTTTCTGCCAGTTGGAGGCAATAGAGACACTTATCTGGCTTACCGAAGCACCTGCGGCAGAAAAGGTAGAGATAGAAATACCCACAGATGGCGGTCTATTCAAACGACTTTGTGCTAAAATGGCGACTGGTTCAGGGAAAACGGTTGTTATGGCTATGCTTATTGCCTGGCAGGTGCTGAACAAGATTACTTATCCTCAGGATACCCGATTTTCCAAGTATGTTTTTGTGGTAGCACCAGGGCTTACGGTTAAAAGCCGTCTTCAGGTGTTGATACCATCTTCGGCTGGGAATTATTATGAGGAATTTAATATCGTTCCTTCGGGATTATTAGAAAAACTCCGTCAGGGTAAGGTTCTTATCCATAATTGGCACTTCTTAGGCTGGGAGAGCGAGGAAAGAATAGCCAAAAAGAAGGGCGTGGATAAGCGGGGGGCAAAAAGCAATGAGGCATACATCCGTGAGGTGCTTGGTGAAATGGCTAATGCCCATAATATTGTGGTTATCAACGACGAGGCACATCATGCCTGGCGGGTGAATTTAGAGGCCGTAGGTAAATACATAAGACAAAGGGACATGAAGGATAGTGCCGAAGAGGCGACAATATGGGTTGGTGGTCTGGATAGAATCCGTCAAAGCCGTGGTATCCTTGCCTGTTATGATTTTTCAGCCACACCGTTTGCTCCATCAGGCAAAAAAAGTGATGAAGAGACATTGTTTGGCTGGGTGGTCAGTGATTTTGGGCTTAATGATGCCATAGAGTCTGGGTTGGTCAAAACACCGAGGGTGGTAATAAGGGATGATGGGAGGTTGGGTAAAGACTATAAATCTCGACTATATCATATTTATAATGACGATGAGGTTAAGAGCGACCTCAATCACAAGGCTCAGGAACATGAACCACTCCCTGATTTGGTAGCAAATGGCTATTATCTTCTGGGTAAGGACTGGTTAGAGACAGCAAAAGACTGGGAAAAGGCAGGCATTAAAACCCCTCCAGTGATGATCACTGTTGCCAATCGGGTTGAAACAGCAGCAAGGGTTAAATATGCCTTTGACCGTAAGAAAATCCGTATTGATGAGTTGTGTATTCCAGAGAGGATACTCCATATAGACTCCAAGGTGCTTGAAATGGCGGAGTCTCAAGATAGTGACCAGTGGATAGTGGATAGTGAAGAGAAAGAAAAACTAACCACTAACCACTCGCCACTAACCACTAAAAGGAAGCTGGCAGAATTCCTTCGCAGAACTGTTGATACCATTGGTCGGGTAGGAGAGCCGGGAGAACAGATCCAAAAGGTGATTTCTGTAGGAATGCTTTCCGAGGGATGGGATGCTAAGACTGTTACCCATATTATGGGGCTTCGTGCCTTTTCCAGCCAGTTATTGTGCGAGCAGGTTGTTGGCAGAGGACTGCGAAGGACATCTTATGAAATTAATCCAGAGACAGGGCGGTTTGATGCTGAATATGTGAACATCTTTGGCGTTCCCTTCACATTTTTACCCCATGAGTCGCAAGATGGACCACCACCACCTCCACCATCCCCAAAGACCAGGATAGAGCCAGTCAGCGAAAAACAGCAATATGAGATTAAATGGCCAAATGTCATTAGGATTGACCATATCTACCGCCCACAATTGACATTAGATATGAATAAGGTAAAAACCCTTGAATTGAATGCGTACGAAACACCAACATTGGCAGAGTTAGCTCCTATTGTTGAAGGCAAGCCTGATGTAACAAAGATTTCTGAGATTGACCTTGAGGGTTTGGGCAAGGAATTCAGGATGCAGAAAATCATCTTTGAGACAGCACGGGATGTCTTTGACCAAATGAAACCAACATGGAAGGGCAATAAGGAGGTTTTGCTGGCACAATTGTTCAGGTTGGTGGAGGAGGTTGTCTTTTCCGAAAAAATTCAAATCAATCCCCCCTTGTTCTTTCAGGATGACCTAAAACGGCGTATTTTGATTACACTCAATATGACCAAGATAGTTCAGCATATCTGGGAGGCAATTCGTTTTGAGAATACAGAATCTATTGTGCCTGTCTTTGATAAGGATAATCCTATTCGTTCAACCGGGAATATGAGGCCGTGGTGGACAGGCAAACCATGTGAACAGACAAAGCGGTCGCATATTAATCTCTGCGTCTTTGACAGCACATGGGAGGCGAGTGAAGCCTTTGAACTTGACCGCAATCCCAATGTTGACGCATGGGTCAAGAACGAGCATCTTGGTTTTGAGATACTGTACATATTCAATGGTGTCCTTCGGAGATACTGGCCAGATTTCATCATTCGGTTGAAAACAGGTGATTTCCTCATCCTTGAAACAAAGGGACAGGATACTCAGGCAGACAAAACAAAGCGGGAATTCCTAAATGAATGGGTACTGGCTGTCAACGCACAGGGTGGCTTTGGCAAATGGCAATGGGCTGTATCAAAAAACCCGGCTGATGTGGAAGGGATTCTTGAATCAAAATCCTCTCTAAACTCAGAGCAAAGTCCAAACTTCAGGTAAATGTTGATTTCCGTGTTACATTAAACCCAACTCTTGCCCAAAGCATGAAGTCTGAACTTCGTTTTATTTTGGATGACCTCGGTTTAGCGGATAAGGTGCAGATTGAAGAAAATTATAACATTTAGTTATCAACGATTACTACGGCTTTAAATGCTTTATGATTTGGCACTTAATTCCTCTACCTTCTTCTCCAAATCCTTAATTCTCTTGACTAACTCAGGTAGTTTTTGAGTTAATGCCTTTATTTTCATTTCTTCTTGATGAGGGCGGGCAGGGAATCCGGAGACTATTTCGTCAGGACCGACATCTTTAGTTACAACAGCCCGACCAGCGACTATAGTGTTTTCTTTTATGGTCACATGGTCTGTTGCACCTGATTGACCGGCGAAGGTAACATTATCCTCTATGGTCACACTACCGGAAATACCTACTTGAGCGACAATAATGCAGTTCTTGCCTATCGTTACATTATGTCCTATATGAACCAGATTATCAATCTTTGTTCCCTGTCCAATGAGCGTTGCCCCTAATGTCGCCCGGTCAATGGTTACACCTGCTCCGATTTCTACATCATCCTCGATGACTACTTCCCCTTTTTGCGGGATTTTATAATGCACCGAGGAGGCTTGCCTCGTTCCTGTCTTAACATATCCAAATCCATCACTACCAATCACCGTTTGACTATGAATAATTACCCTTTTGCCGATTTTTACTTTATCATATATGGTTACCTCAGGATGTAAAATAGACTCAGTCCCGATGATTACTTTATTACCGATGTAAGTTAAAGGATAGATAACCACCTTATCTTCAATTTCTACCTCATCCGCTATAACTACATAAGCACCAATACTTACCTCTTTGCCTATTTTAGCATCCTTGCTTATGATGGCGGTTGGGTGTATTCCTTGAGGAGGTAAAGTAGTGGGAATGAAAAGTTCCAGGAGTTTGGCAAAGGCTAATTTTGGATTTTCAACAATAATTTTCGGGCAGGATAAAGTGTGAACATCTTCGGGCAGAACGATACAAGAGGCACAAATTTGATTTGCGGGAATTTTTTTTAGCTCCCTCTTATCAAATATAAAGGTTATCTCCCCCTCTTTAGCCTCTTTGCTCGGGGCTATGTGAGAAATAAGTATATCTTTCTCACCTATTAATTTCCCATTTACAAACTTAGTTATTTCTTCTAATGTTTTAGTCATTGTAATCGTTCAGGTATCAGATGTCAGGTATCAGGGTTTTAAGTTAGTGCCTCTTGACATTTAAAATTATGAGTTTATTTATAATAACTGTAAACTGTAAAATGGATAATTAAAAATTGAAAATTAAAGAATTTTGCTGTAGTGTACTATTCTTTCCTTAGTCTTCATTATACATTTTTCATTTT
>JBDRHR010000099.1:0-19232 GCA_043816605.1 Nitrospirota bacterium | reverse complement strand
ATAAGGAAACATAAGGTGTCGCCTTAATTCCTTTATCGGCATTTTTATAAAAATCTTCACTTTCTTTTCTTTTCTCTTTTTATTCTTCCACCTCTTTATACCTTATTTATCATTCACTTACTGAAGATGGGGAATTTCTGCGAGTTGTGCAATTTACAAGTATCCAGTCGCACTGCGTAGGGCATGGCAATTGATGTTTATGGCTACCGGCAAGCCGGCGATATGGGTTGGATAGGTGAGGATATTTACCCCTAATGCCGTTGTTTTACCGCCTAATCCTGCGGGCCCAATATTCAGCTTGTTCACCTCATCCAATATTTCTTGCTCTAATTTGGCAATATGCGTTTGCGGAGATGATTTATTAATAGGTAAAATCAACACCTCTTTGGCTAATTGAGCGGCTTTATCCATAGTTCCCCCAAGTCCAATGCCTAAGATAAACGGCGGACAGGCATCTGGTCCTGCCTCCTTTACTACCTCGATGATGACCGCCTTTATTTCGGAAACGGTAACGGTTGGTCTGAGCATCTTAATACAACTCTTATTCTCACACCCAAACCCCTTGGGCATAACCGTAATCTTTAATCCCTCACCGGGAACTATTGTGTAGTGGATAATCCCCGGGGTGTTATCCTTAGTATTTTCCCGTATAATCGGGTCGCTAACCACTGATTTCCGACAATATCCCTCTTCATAACCAAGTCTTATTCCCTGATTAATCGCATCGGTTAAATCATCCCCCACTACCATTACTTCCTGTCCGAGTTCCACAAAGACAATGGCTATACCTGTATCCTGGCAGATAGGTAGTCTCTTTTCCTTAGCAATTTGGGCATTTTCGAGTAAGATTTGGAGTATCTTTTTAGCCTGCGGATGACTTTCATTGTTCAGGCTTTTCTCAAAGGCTAAAAGCACATCCTCCCTTAGCTCCAGATTAGCCTTGATGCACAAATCTTTTACTACCTTTGTAATTGTATTTGTATGTATTTTCCGCAAGATTTACACCCCTTAAATCAGGTATCAGGTATCAGGTAGGAAGGAAAGAGGGGTCAGAGAAAAACTCCTCCTTCCTAACTCCTCTCTCTTTCCTACCTGATACCTGACACCTGATACCTGAATGCTTACAATTTAAAATCCCCATACTTAGCAATATGTTCAATCAGCCCACCATCTTCTAAGATATTGGTCATTACCTTTGGTAATTTAGTGAAGGTTAATTTTATATTTTTGGTGAGGTTGAGCAGGTAACCATTTTCTAAGTCTAATTCCATTTCATCTCCATGGTCTATATCTTTGGTCTCACATTCTATGACCGGCAGTCCAACATTGATGGCATTACGAAAGAAGATTCGGGCAAAAGACGATGCGATTACCCCACTTATCCCGGCTAATTTAATAATCGTTGGCGCATGTTCACGGCTTGAGCCTAATCCAAAATTTTTCCCGGCAACAATAAAATCACCTGACTTTACCTTTGAGTAAAAATCAGGGTCTGCATCCTCCATCACATGTTTAGCCAACTCTTGTAGATTAGACCGTAAATGAAAATATCTACCCGGTGCAATCAAATCCGTAGAGATGTCATCCCCAAATTTAAATACCTTGCCTTTAAGTTTCATCTTTTTTTCTCCTTTACTCTTCTTCAAAAACAATAGACCGAAGATAAACACCTGGATAATAAAATCCTAAAATTTGTTTATAATTATACCCTAATTCGCCCATAGCCACTGCCCCTCGTTGACATAGTCCTACCCCATGTCCCTTACCTTTACCCTGAAAGGTTACCTGAGCCCCATTTCTCGAAATAGTCAACATTGTGCTCCATATCTTATCTGAGCCGAGCATTAATCGGAATTTATTGCATGGAATAGTAGCTACCCCATTTGTATGTTCAATCACTATATTATTTACCCTGCCTCCACTATTTTTAGAATCTGGATAAATAGAAGATATATTGCCTATGTTAAATCTATTTTGAATCTCATTTAAGGAAATAGTATAAGTCCAGATATCATTAGATTTTTTACAAAATGGGTCATAGACCTCTTTTAAATAAGGGATGTCTTTTCCCCAAACCGACAATGCGTCAGCGGTTACACCACCACAACAAGAGTGATAAAATGTCTGGGCTATTTCCCCATCATAGGTTAATATCTGTCCTCTGGTAGAGTCAACAGCACTGATTATATTATCTGTTTCCGTATCCATCCCTTTATATACCTGGCAATGAATCTTCGGACATAGATTATATCCTTCCTGTTCATGTTTCTTTAGATTAGCCAGGGCAAAGGTTCTGGCAATTATTGCCTGAGCTTTTAGCGACTCAATAGGTGCTTTAGCTGACATCTCATTTTTTAATATCCCATAAAGATATTCTTCTAAATCTATGACATTAATGACCTTAACTCCATTACCATTCTTTTGTATTTCGAGCTCCCCACGATACCTATTGCCATTTACCAATGTCTTTGCCCCAACAATTGGTTTTAACAGAACCGAACCGTTAATTACCCCTACATCTTTCATCTCTAATCCAACTTGAGTCGCTTTTATAAAACCCCCTGGCCAACCATAAGTAGTTAATACTATTTCATTAGTGGATAAATCGATTATGTCCATATAACCGGTGGCAATAATTTTGACTGATTCTTCACTATTGAGTATTCCTACCCTTATGTCAACCGCTTCTGAAGCGTTGGTTAAACTTAATATTATAAATGTGAGTAATAATCTTTTCACCCTTATCTCCTGTTAATAAATCCCCCTATGGGCTCTCGAACATAAAAAATAAAGCCGCCCACATCAAACCCATCAACAATCCTAAAAGAAGGAAGGTTTTGTTTGGTCTCTGGGCTAATTTTGGATTTGCGTAAGCTAATATTACTAAACAAAGCCCAAAGATAGCAAATACATTAGTTATAAAACCTATTCCCGGCATTGTCTAACTCCTAAAGTAGAGCACAGAATACAGAATACAGAACACAGATAATTAAATCTGTATTCTGTGCTCTGTGCTCTTTGCTCTTACTTTTAATTCCATCTCAAACTCCTCTGCCTTAATTTGTAAGATACCTAATTTTTGTGCCTTATCTAATTTTGAGCCCGGGTTTTCACCCACGATTAAAAATGTAGTTTTCTTACCTACGCTCGAACTTGCCTTTCCACCTAATCTACGAATTAACTCCTCAGCCTCCTGCCTTGAATAATGGCTTAAACTTCCGGTAATAACAAATTCCTTGCCTGCATAAGGCAACAACCCCCTACCCCTGCCAGAGGTGCTACCTCCCTTTTCTAAGGGGGAATCTGCACCTAAATTTACCCCTCCCTCTTTTAATCTATGGATTAGGGTTTGAGTTTGAGGTTGCTTAAAAAAATTGGTAATGCTTGAAGCTACCTTTTGACCTATGTCTTCTATTTCTAATAATTCTTCTTCCGTAGCGACCATTAATGCCTCAAGTGTTCCAAATTTACTCGCTAAGGAATTCGCTGTTTGTGCCCCTACATGGGAAATTCCAAGGGCATTTATTAACCTATCCAGCGGTTTATTCTTGGAAAGTTCAATATTATTGAGCAAGTTCTCCACGGATTTTTCACCCCAACCTTCTAATGCCTCTAATTCAGTGCGGTGGTCTTTAAGCCAATAAATATCGGATACCTCCTTAATGAAACCTTTTTCTACCAACAGGTTCACCACCTTAGTCCCTAACCCTTCAATATCTAAGCATCCACGCGAGGCAAAATATTCTATCTTGCGTTTAATCTGGGCAGGGCAATTGATGCCTGTGCAAAAGGATTTTGCCTCACCTTCCAGCCTATAAACCTCTGCACCACAAACAGGGCAGGTTTTAGGAAACTTAAATGGCTCCTCCCGCAGATTCGCCGGAATAACACCAATTACCTTTGGTATAACATCACCACTTCGCTCAACGATAACCTTATCGCCAATCCTTATATCCTTGCGTTTAATCTCATCTTCATTATGCAGTGTCGCCCGACTGATTTGGACCCCGGTTAATTCAACGGATTCTAATATCGCCACCGGGGTAAGAGCACCTGTTCGACCTACCTGAACAACAATGTCTTTTAATAAAGTTGTTGCCTGTTCTGCGGTAAATTTAAATGCGACTGCCCAGCGTGGGCTTCTGGCAGTAAAACCTAATCTTTTCTGCTCATCTAACGAATTTACCTTAATTACTATTCCATCCACATCATAACCTAATTCCTTTCTTTTTCCCTCCCATTCCCGGCAACAATTAATTACTTCCTCTATTCCTTGACACAATTTGTAATCAGGGTTAACGGCTAATCCTAAAATTTGGAATTCCGCCAAGGTATCAGAATGGGTTTTAAGGATTTGTTCTTCGATAAGAGCCAAAGAATGGATAAAGATATTGAGTCCTCGCTCCGCAATGATTTTAGGGTCGAGGAGGTGCAAAGAGCCTGCCGTAGCATTCCGGGTATTGGCAAAGGGTAACTCGTTTTTAATAATTCTTTCCTGATTAACCCGCTCAAACCCCTTCTTATCCATATAGACCTCTCCCCTGACTTCAAGGGTAATAGGTTTATTCAAGCGTAAGGGAATAGTGCGGATAGTGCGTAAATTAAGGGTAATGTCATCCCCTGTCTCTCCATCACCACGACTTAATCCTTGAATAAAGACACCATTTTCATACCGTAAAGAAGCACCTACACCATCTATCTTCAATTCTACTACATATTCTATCGCTTCTTTACCTAATCCTTTTACCACTCGTTGATGAAATTTTCTTAATTCATCAAAAGAATAGGTATTATCTAAACTCAGCATCGGCACTCGATGTGGAACTGATGTCCATCCCTTAAGAGGCATTCCACTTACTCGTTGAGTGGGTGAATCTTTAGTAATACATTCCGGATGTGCAATCTCAAGTTCAATCAGTTCCTTCATCAATTGGTCGTATTCATAATCGGATATTTCAGGCTGTGCCTGGACATAATATTTATAGTCGTGGGAGCGAATCAATTCCCTTAATTTTTCTATTCGTGCTTTGTAATCTTCCATGGTGCATTTAAAGATACTACAAATTTGGTAATTTGTCAAGGAAAAAACACTTTTTTGCAGTAATGGGTCAGTCTTTGGGGGAAATTTGTTCGTAGTAACCCGCTTTAGCGGGTAGATTTAAGGCAAATAACCGCATAAATGCGGTTACTACAAACTCTATCCCCCCTGATAACTAACCGATTACTTTTTGCAGTAATCCTTCAGTTATCTGGGGATTGTCAAAAGCAAGTGAATGAAAATGTTCCGTTAGAAACGACATATCGGTAGAAACCGTAAGAACGGCATATTGGTAAAAACCTATATTATGCCTACGGCATTTGCCATTTTGGGTGGTATTTTTTCTGCGGTTGCTCTTATATCACTAATATATCTAATTCATTTACCCACATAATTACTGCATTTTCCTGGGTATCAGGATAATATTTTTTTCGCAGGGCGCAGGCAATGAATCCAAATTTGTTATAAAAATTCTGGGCGATTAGATTAGATTCCCGGACCTCTAATGTTGCCCTTTTAGCGCCTAATTGTTTAGCCAAATTAAGTATGTGCTGCATTATTTGTATGCCAATACCCTGTCTTCGGAAATCCGGATGGACGGCTATATTCACTAAATGTGCCTCGTCTATTACCAACCAGAATCCACCATAACCAATTATTTTGTCCGCAAGTTTAGCCACGATAAAATATGAATCATTTCTTTCCCTTACCTCGGCTAAATACATTCTTTGTGTCCATGGGTCAAGAAAGGATAAGTTTTCGATTTTTAAAACCTGAGTAATGTCTTCCTCTTTCATCGGGCACAGAGTTATAGGAATCATATAGTCATTTTCCTTAACTACTCAGCCACAAATATTTGCCACAGATTCACAGATTATAAAATTATTCCGTAACTACTCATAAAATTAGGGATAAATCGCATAAGTAGTTAAATTAGAAGTCAGAATAAGAAAATCTGTTTTTTGTTCTGTATTCTGTTATTCCCTAAAATTTTAAGTAATTACGGTTTAATCTGTGAATCTGTGGCGTTTTATCTTTGCTACTAAGTAGTTACCATTTTCCTTAAATAGAATGGTGTGAAAGAATAAATATCCTCTTGTTTGCCTGCCTTTAATGCCTTCAGTCCTAATAAAGCCAGCTCACTTGCCTTTGGCAACCATAAAGAAGGGGGGACAAAATAAATCTCTTTATCTTTCAATAATTCTTTAATTAACTCCTGATATAATTTAAGCCCATTGCCGAGAAATATAGTTGGTTGGGAAATTATCTCCGTAATCTGTTGAGGCAAAATAACCAGATAATCTGTTAATCGTTGCGAACCTTTATATAAAGCCGTATAAATCTCTTTTTTCCTGGCATCGAGCACAGGACATATAATCTTCTCGGTATAAGGCAAGTTACACGCCAGGCTATCTAATGTCGAGATACCTACCACGGGAATTTTTAGTCCCTGTGCTAATCCTTTTGCTGTGCTAACTCCAATCCGTAAGCCGGTAAAAGAGCCTGGCCCGGAAGAAACTGCGATTCCCTCTATATCTTGGCAAGAAAGACCCGCATCCTTTAGGAGTTTATCAATAGCCGGCATAAGCCAGGCAGAATGGTCTAATTTGCAACGATGCAAGCATCCTTGATAAGTATATTCACAGATTATCTCCTCATCATCAATTAAGGCGACACTTATTGATTCGGTTGCTGTCTCTATGCCTAAAATCTTCATTATCTCCTAAGTGTTCATACCACCAAGACACAAAAACATACATTGCAAATTTATCATTTTAAATTGCAAATTTTAAATTTAAAATGCTAAATGCTAAATGCTAAATTTGTAATTTAAAATGAATTCTTTGTGTCTTTGTGCCTTCGTGGTTAAACGGTTATATTATTTTTTAAGATGTCCTTTTAAGTGTTCGACAATTTGCCGGTAATGTTCTCCATAGGGGATAAAGTTAATCTCGCGGCTATTTTGGTCAATCCATCTAATTTCCACCTTTAAATATTCAGGGGGGATTAACTCTTCAGCCTTCTCTGCCCATTCGATTAAGGTTACCCCATCACCAAAGAAATATTCTTCATAACCTAAATCATATAGTTGCGTTACAGATTCTAATCGATACAGGTCAAAATGAAAAAGAGGTAATCTTGCCTGATGATATTCTCTAAGCATTAAAAAGGTAGGTGAGGGAATAGATTCGTCAGCCACTTCAAGTCCAATAGCAACTCCTTGCCCAAATGTAGTTTTCCCTGCACCCAATCCGCCGATTAAACAGACAATATCCCCTTTTTCTAAGCATTTGCCTAATTTTTCTCCCCACCATTTTGTTTGTTCGCAACCTCTGGTAGTAATGATTAACACTGAATACTCCTTTTAATCCTGATTTTCGATTAGCGTTCGTGCGGTTGTGCCAAGTTTCGGGCTTCCACTAATGAACCATAAGAAACTATGTGTGTCAAGAAGTAGTTTCATGACATATACGAATGGGTCAGTGCATCAGCTTGGGCTTTATCAGGAAGAGCACCTTGTCCTATCAATGTGTCAGCTATCTGACGGACATCATCAGTAATTTTCAGTTCAGAGACTCCTCGAAGTAACTTAAATCGTTTTACTGATTTTTTAATACGGTGATGGTATTCCCATATCTTTACAAATTTTTCGTACAAGGTTATCCTATCTCAGTATGTCGGGGAACCGAAGACCTTTTATTCAACTCAGGGATTCCACCACCATGAATGACTACTTCCTTCTCTGAGGAACTCACATCTATTCCTGTCGCAAGTATGCCAGGACTTCTATTCGCTTCATACCAATACCGGCTCTTCTTGATAGTTTGACTCCGCAGCACGAAGAGCGTCTTCACGGTTGAACCCGAGTGCTTCCCTCAGGGTTCCACTCAGGCTTTCCAGCAATTCTTCTTTTGTCTGTTCCTGACAATTCACTCCCGGCACCTCTTCAATCCATCCTATCCACCAATCTCCATCTTGTTTTGTTACTGCCGTATAAGTATTTTGCTGCATATTCTCTCCTTTTCTTGTTCATCTGAAAATAGATATTTATCTTCGGAATATTTCATACTTCAATCTGTGAATCTGTGGCCTTGAAAATGTTTGCCACAGATTCACAGATAAATTATTCTTTCACCTAAAATACAGGGTTCGAGGAACTCCTTAACCCCAAATTTTCATCATCCTTTGTGACTGAAGGTCATGTGGGTTTCATCTTATGTCTTTTCTCCAAAGACCTTTTCAAACGGAATACCCTTTAACTTACCACTTCTATATGCAGCAAGTCGTTTTTCAGCCTCAATAGCCCAAATTTCATCAATCTTCTTATTTGGTTCATCAAGACTCAACAAGAGACTCTCAATGATGACAAACTTTTCCTGGGGCTTTAATTGCAATGCATTTTCCACCAATGTCTTACTGAATTCCATCGCTATACCTCCACTTTTGGTTTTATAAGACAAAAAGGAGATGGGTCCCTAACAAACTCCTTTTTTACCCTTGATAAAGATAGGTTTTGACTCCATCAATAGATTTACTCTCTTTGAAATTGGTTTTATTCATTAGCTTTTTATAAGTTTCCTCACCTATCCGTATCTCTCCTGGCTCAGAATATTTTTGTAAATGCCCGGCAATATCCATAACTTCACTTACCCACTTCCCTTTCTCCCGAGATTCATCCACAAGGCAAACACCGGTATTTATCCCAATTCTTACCATGATCGGCTTTTCCAACCTATTCCTTTCTTTATTTTTGTTAAAATCACTTAATCCTTCCTGAATCTGGATGGCAGTCCCAACCGCCTTATCGGGATTCTGAAAGGTGCAGAGTCCACCATCACCACTCCAGACTACCTCTCCGTTATTCTCCTTCGTAATTCCTTCTACATGTCTATGATATTGGGTGAAGGTGTAATCAATATCTATATCCTCTTTCCCTTCTTTCATTTTGGTTGAACCGGCCACATCAATAATTAAAAAGGTCATCTCCTTATAAAATTTTTCTTTTATCTCCTTCTCTCTTTCAAACAATTTCTTCAATTCTTCTTCTAATGGCAATAATTCTTTGGAAGGTAAAGCAATAGGTGTTCTTCTTGCCTCTCCAAACATATTACCCTGGCCAAAGGCTACTCCACTTTCTCGTAATGCTTTGATAACATTTTGGGACCACTCACCTTTTGGGATATACTCTGCAACAACATATCCCCCAAAATCAAAGGCACCTTTCACTAACTTTTCTATCGTCTCATTTTTTTGTCCAGAGACTAATTTGTGCATAAACTTTTCCCCTATCCTTATATACCTTGGTTTCAACTTAACAAATCTTTCATCGTCTTCCCATTCTTTATGATCATCATCTGCAAAGTGATAACCGTATAAAAAGAGTTCCTTGATCCCTTCTCTAAATTTTTCATTATCTTTTATTGACCCTGCATCAATGATCTCAAATACTACAAACCAAGGTAGGATTGAGGAGGATTTTTCTTTCAATAATTCCTTAAATTTATCTTCGCCTACTGTCTCCTGATGGATATTGATGAAGAAGAACTTGCCTTGAAGGCTGGGGTTTTCCTCTGGATGGGTAAAGACCTTTTCGATCTTATCAAAGGCCTTTCTGACACAGATATAATCTAATCTGTTACTGATACCCAATTTCTTAGCTTTTTCAAAAATCTCATAGGGACACTTTTTTGAATCTGATTCTCTTACATTTCTGGCCAACATCTCATATCCAAAGATATTAGAAGGGTTCTGTAAAAAGACGATGGGCATATAAAACATCTCAATATTCTTCTTGGCATTGCATAAAGTATTACCAATTTCATTCTCCCTCTCCCTAATTTTTTCGGAGATCATATCTCTTGGTGTTTTGCAATAGAGATCTTCCACTACCTTAATAATTGATTGTAGAATCTCCTCTGAGGGAACTTCGGGGTGATAAAATAAGTTAAAGTGCAAGATCTTGCAGAGGTTTGCGTCATAGGTTGTATAAAGACTTTCAAAAATCGCTAATTCCCTTCTGTTACATAAAAATAGATATTGACACTTGGGACCCACAGTCTCTATTGGAATAGAGAGCATAGAATCAAATCCCTTAAATTGTGAATAATCTTTCAGATCGTTTTGAATGAGACTCAATTCTTCTTTGAGAGCCAAATCTAATATTTCATCTATTACAAAGATAGCCCCTTTTAATCTATTTTCAACCTCTTTTTTTTCAGCAGATACATAAAGAATAACCAGTTTCTCCCCTTTCTTTTCAGCAATAAAGGCTATTTCAAGGTCAAAAAGTTTGCTTATAGCCTTTAGGAAGACCCTCTTTATATCTTCGGTTCCTTCTTCCCTTGAAGCCTCAATCACATATTGAGAGAAGTTTTCTCTGAATCTTTTCAAGAGAGCCTCTTCATAAGGAGCTAATTCAGTTCTTCGGCTCATGTTTTGCCTCTCCTCCCCCTTCCAATAGCTCAATTACTGAAGTATAGAATATCTCCGGGTCTACAGGTTTATAAAACACCTTATCTGGTCTGTGTTTTTTAAGCTCATTAATACTTCTAGCTTCGGTTACAGCTGTTAGGACCATAACTGGTATCAGGGGTGATTTCTCTCTTATCATCCTTAGGAGCTCAATACCCGTCCTCTCTGCAGGGATGTATTCAGATATCTCTTTACCGTGAGGCATCATAATATCTAAGATTATAAGGCTATAGCCCCCTTTTTCCAAATAACCTACTGCCTCTGTTCCATTCTTGGCCACATCTACTGAATAGCCCCTCTTGAGTTTCTCTCCAATAGGCTTGATGATAGAATATTCATCCTCGATAATTAATATTGACTTCTTCATTTCTCCTCCTTTTGAAGATATGGTAAAGAGATGGTGAAGGTGGTCAGATAGACATCGCCCTTTTGGGCATCATACAAATGTTCACTCCTTACATCCCTCTCTCCTCCATGTTTCTTTATAATCTCATTTACAACAGCTAAACCTACCCCTGTGCCAGGGATAAACCTTATCTGATCCTTAAATATCTTTCCCCGATAGTATCTCTTGAATATCTCTTCAGTTTCATCCGGGGCAATACCCGATCCCCTATTTGTTATGGATATGGTGCAGGCTTTTTTATAATCATTAAAAAATATCTTTGTTAAGATAAATGTGTCAAAGTGAGAGAATTTTACAGCATTATCTAAAAGATTATCCAGAGCAATCCCTATCGTATTCCAATCAAATATAATCCTTCTTTTATTCCCAACTACCTCTACATCCTTGAGCTCAATATCCCTTTCCTTGGCTACAGAACGAAATCTACCTACACATTCTTCAACCCTCTTAACTATTGGATGATGATGGTCAAAATCATATTCGTGCTCTTCTTTATCTAAGGTGGTGATAAAGAGATAGTTCTTTGTCTGTGAATCAATATCCCTTATACCTGCGATGATTTCCTGCATAAATACCGTTATCTCCTCATCCTTTAACCCTTTTTCTTCACAATGGCTTTCAAGTGCCCAAATATTGCTCCATATACCCTGCATAGGGGATTTTAGGCGATGACTTGCCTCAGCCATAAAATCACCCTTTGCCTCATCTGTCAGATAGATGTCAATCTGGGATTCCAGCCTTTCAACAACCAGATTTAAGAACTCAACGCAGTCTTCAGAAAAACCTTCTTCTTCAGGGTCAGCAAAGAAGAAGGTGCCCTCTGACCCATCGTTGAAGGTAATAAATCTTACATAGATGGAATGGCTGACCGTGATTCCAAGAAAGGTTTTTACCATACTTAATGCCCTGAAACCATTTGAAAAGGTTTTATGGCAGCAATAAACACCATCCCTCCTCTCAAACTCATTCTCAATAAACCTTTTGAAATCAGGTAGCTTCTCTATCACAAATATTGGTAATGGCTCTTCAAATAGCTGAGGAGAAGAGATGATGGTGTATTCCTTACTTTCTGCTATCTTCTCGTGTCTCCAGATAAAGACAGTCTGCTTGGTTTTTGCAAAGGAGTTTATCTCATCAAAGATAATCTTTAAGGTTTCTCTAAGAGGTTTTTTCCCAATCTGATACTGGCTGATAAAGTATCTCATAATATCTGAGAGGAATTGTTGATTTCGAAACCTTCTTATGGCATTATAGTTATCCAGTCCAATCTTAACAATATAATCAGTAGCTTCTTCTAATCTTTTTTTCTCTTCCTCAAATTCTTCTTTAGTAATCTCTGGGATAGAACTTACTAATTCTAGTGCCTTGTTGCAGTCAAATCCCTCTTTTTCTATCTCAGATTTATGTGTTTCTATAAAATCCTCAATCCCTTTTGCAATCCCATCGCTTCCTATTACCTTTTTCTTTCCACCAAAGAGGACACCAATCACCCTGCCCTTAAAGACAAAGGGGATGCAGATAATGGATAGACCTAAATGGCAGGGGCGGATTTCTGGTTCTAATATATTTTTCTCTATAATCTCTCTGGCTCTTTTTTGGGTATCAGTCACACATTCATGTTTACAGAATTGGAATTTATCTATATATCTACAAAGTTCGGTCCAATATTTTTCTACAATCTTCTTTGGAGTTGGAACCCGTTCAATCTTTTCACCATCTTTCTCCTCAACCACTAATGTTGCACCCTCTTCACTCAGTCCCTTTAAGATCAACTCCAGTGTTCGAGGCTCAATCAAATCCGTAATCTTATTAATCTTTAATGGCTCTACATTGCTAATTTTCATTCTCTATTTTTCCTCCTTTTCTCTGCTGGAATTGGTATCAGGTATCTTCTTTAAGACAAACTCTTTTATTTTCTTAGCTATCTCAAAAGATTCATCAGCCTCTTCAACTCCCGGTTCAAGCCAGACATCTGGATAACGAACCTCTACTGCATAATCTGTAAGATTGTCTGCATCTTCCAACTCGTCTTTGAAAGAGGAATCTACAGTAGCACATAGCTCTAACAAATCTATTATCTTATGTGTCTTGGTAAAGTAAATTTGATGATATACTAAAAAAGCCTTCAAATACTTCTCTACAGCCTGCTGGCAATGAAAACATACTGTTTCTGTAATAGGGTCTTCAAAGGACAATTCTCTTTCTGCACTCAAAAGGTCTTTGTTTGCCTTATTTATCCATTTATTAACCAGATCTTTAATAATCTCATCTTGCTTCATAAAGCACCTTCCCAAATTTACTTGCAGGATAGCTAATAGTCCCAATAATATCTTTATATGTTTCAAATTCTTTAGCAGTTTTTACAATCACATCCACTGGGATTCTTAAACCAGAAAGCATTTTTCTAACTTTACGATTCTGTATGCGTGCTGACATATCACTATCTTTAATAATCAACAAATCCAAATCACTATCTTTGGTGGGTGTTCCGGTAGCATAAGAGCCAAAAAGGATTATCTTTTCAGGCATTATGTTCTCTACAATCCTTCTTTTAATTTCATCTATTTGCTCTTGAGTTACCATCAAAAACCCCTCTCCTTACTCAATCAAATCCGTAATCTTAGAAATCTCTACCGGCTCTACATTGCTAATTCTCATCTTTTTATCCTTCCTCTATCCATAAAATTCTTCCTCAGAAATGCCAAAGGCTCGTCTTACAGATTCCAGAACACCAATACTTAATTGAGTTCCTTACTCCATGACATTTCACTGTATGAAATACAGGTTGACCATTTCTCAGTGTAGGATGATAGAAAGTTCTCTCACTTCCTTTACCCCGTCCAATATCTTCATCTATCCCATATCGTTTCAATATTTTTCTTAACTCTCGATATTTATATCGTTTTCTTTTAGGCATAAGCTGCTACCCGATTAAAATCCACTTCTTCAATAAGTCTTTTAAGAGGTACACCTTTTATCTTTCTCTCAATTTGCTCTGGTAATTCCGGACGGCTGTGGCACAGTTTCTCCCAATATTCCTGTGGGGCTGGTTTAAAAACAAATCTTTCCCAATTATTTCTATAGGCAAAAGAGATATATTCAACTATGACATCCAGAATATTTTTTTTTACCTCTTCTTTTGTTTTACCATCAGCTACAAGATCAAATTGGAGGCAATGGGCAGTATAAAGATTAGCCTCCTTTTCAATCAAGACATCCAGGTGGAACATTCCTCTTCTATTTTTTGTCATGATTTTCTCCTTTAAAACAGTCAACTTCTATCATTCTTCTGGTTCTCCATAATTCTACATTGCTAATTCCATTTCCCACGCTTTTATCCATTTTTTATCTTTGCCTGAGCGGCGGATAAGCGGGCAATCGGCACGCGATATGGTGAGCAGGAAACATAGGTCATATTAACTAAATGGCAGAATTCTACCGAACTCGGTTCACCACCATGCTCACCGCAGATACCTACCTTAAGATTTGGTTTTGTGGTGCGTCCTTTTTCTATGCCTATTTTAATTAACTCTCCCACCCCTTCACGGTCTAAAACCTCAAAAGGATTACTGGGTAAAACGCCTTGTTCAAGGTAGTTATCAAGGAATTTCCCTTCGGCATCATCACGGGAAAAGCCAAATGTAGTTTGAGTTAGGTCATTGGTGCCAAAGGAGAAGAATTCCGCCTCCTGGGCTATTTTATCGGCAGTGATAGCCGCCCTCGGTAATTCTATCATTGTTCCCACCAGATAATCTACTTCAAGCCCATATTTTTCAAATGTTTCTTTAGCCACTTTATCTGTAATGTCCTTTTGAAGTTTTAACTCCTGGACATCACCAACCAATGGAATCATTACCTCAGGCAGAACCTTGTAACCCTCTTTAGTTAATTCGCAAGCCGCCTCAAATATTGCCCTGACTTGCATTTCAGAAACCTCCGGATAGGTAATTCCCAGACGGCAGCCGCGAAGTCCAAGCATTGGATTTACCTCTCTTAAAGACTCTACCTTATGTAATAACCCCTCAAGTTCCTTTATCTTCTTTTCGTCTCCTTTGGTTGCTTTTAAGGTCGTCAATTCTACCAACAATTCTTCATGTTTTGGTAAAAATTCATGTAAGGGTGGGTCTAACAGCCTGATGGTTACCGGTAAGCCCTCCATTGCCTTAAATATGCCGATAAAATCCTCTTTTTGCATTGGTAATAATTTATCTAAGGCGGCTCTTCTCTCCTGTTCATTATTAGCCAGAATCATCTCCTGCATAATCGGTAATCTATCTTCGGCAAAGAACATATGTTCCGTGCGACAAAGTCCTATTCCTTCTGCCCCAAATTCACGAGCTATGTTAGCGGATTTAGGGTCATCGGCATTAGTTCGCACCCCTAATCGTCTAATCTCGTCTGCCCATTGAAGCAGGATTTTTCCTTCTTCACTCATTTCCGGCTCTATCGTAGGTGCCTTGCCCAGAATCACCCTGCCTGTTGAACCATCTAAGGTAATAAAATCACCCTCTTTAATTATTTTATCTTTAACTGTAAATTGTTTTGACTTTCCATCAACTTTAATTGCCTCACAGCCGGCAACACAGCATTTACCCATGCCGCGGGCTACAACAGCCGCATGTGAGGTCATTCCGCCGCGGGCGGTAAGTATGCCTTGTGCCACAGCCATCCCATGGATGTCATCAGGTGAGGTTTCATTGCGGACTAAAATAACCTTTTTGCCGTCCCCAACCCATTTACAGGCATCATCCGGGTCAAGCACTACCATTCCACAAGCAGCCCCTGGGGAAGCCGGTAACCCTGTCGCTAATACCTCTACCTTTGCGTTAGGGTCAATATGGGGATGGAGGAGTTGGTCTAATTGTTTCGGTTCGACACGCATTATTGCCTCTTGTCTGGTGATTAATCCTTCCTGAACCATATCTACGGCAACCTTTATCGCAGATTGAGCTGTCCGTTTACCAGTCCGGGTTTGAAGCATAAAAAGTTTTCCACTCTCAATAGTGAACTCAATATCTTGCATATCTCGATAATGGTCTTCTAATTTTTGATAGACATCAACTAATTGCTGATAAACCCCAGGCATCTCTTTGGGTAGATTATCTATGGGATTTGGTGTTCGGATACCGGCGACTACATCCTCACCCTGGGCATTGAGAAGATACTCACCATAAAATTTCTTCTCCCCGGTAGATGGGTTGCGGGTAAAAGCTACCCCTGTGCCGGAGTCCCATCCCATATTCCCAAATACCATTACCTGGACATTGACTCCTGTACCTAAGTCATCCGGGATATTATATAATTTACGATAGGTTACCGCTCTGGGTGTATCCCATGATTCAAAAACAGCATCAATTGCCTTTTTCAGTTGCTCCTTTGGGTCTTGCGGAAAATGAATCTTTTCTACCTCACGAAGCATACTCAAATATCGGGCAATGACATTGCGAAGTCCTTCAACAGATATTTCCGTATCAAGTTTTACCCCTTCTTCTTCCTTGACTGTATTCAGGATAAATTCAAAGTCATGATGCTTTATTCCTAAAACCACATTTGAGAACATCTGGATAAATCTGCGATAGGCATCATAAGCCATTCTTGGATTTCCTGTCTTTTCAGCTAATCCTTCTACCGAATGATTATTTAATCCGAGATTCAGAACGGTATCCATCATTCCGGGCATAGATATTTTTGCCCCTGAGCGAACAGAGACAAGGAGTGGATTTTCCGAGTCACCAAATTTCTTGCCCATTACCTCCTCTAATCTTTTTAAGTTTTCTTCAATTTCCTCTTCTAATCCTAATGGATATTCACCCTTATGCTGGTCATAATAAATACACGCCTCGGTAGTAATTGTAAACCCAGGTGGGACAGGTATGCCGATATTGGTCATTTCGGCTAATCCAGCCCCCTTTCCTCCTAAAAGCTCCTTCATTTTTCCAGTTCCTTCTGCTTTACCGACACCAAAGAAATACACATACTTTTTTGTTGACATTTTAAAAACCTCCGTTCTACTTAATTTTTTTAAATTTGTGAGATAATGGAGCAGTTACTTGGGGAAATTTACATAGAAGAGTAACAACCCACTAACTCCCTTTATTAAGGGGGAATATGGCACAACCCCTTTTTATTCCCCATTAAAAAAGGGTGTAGTGGCTTATTTTCCCCTGTAACTGATACTAAGTTGCAATCAAAGGTATAATAACAATCCGGTATGAATATGAAAAACGGTTAAATCCGAATATCGAAATACGAAATACGAAACAAATCCGAATACCAAAATTAAATCCAAAACAATAAAATATTTGAGACATTTACTATTTGAATTTGTTTCGAATTTTTCTCCTTTTTCTTTCCTTTTTCTTTCATTGTTTCGAATTTCGATATTCGTATTTCGAATTTGGTAGCTTGCAACATTTTATTTCTGATTGCAACTTGGTATGAAACATTACTCTGTGAGTGTATAAATATTATATAAAAAACTATCGATTATGTCAACTCTTTTTTTATGGACACCGTAATCCCTCAGTTATCGGAGATTTATCAAAAGCAAGTAAATGAAAATGTTCCGTTAGGAACAAAATATTGGTAGGAACAATAAACATAGACAAATCAACAGTTCCGTTAGGAACGATATATCGGTAGAAACCGTAGGAACGGCATATTGATAGAATTTTAAGGAACAAGAACTAACGGATAAGGCACTTGTTATGTAAGCCTTCAGTTACAGGGGGTTACTTTTTGACTGGGCAAGAAAAACATCCCCCTAACCCCCTTCAAAGGGGGAATATCTCTAACCCCTTTCAAAGGGGGAATTTATTATGCAGCAACTTTTATTTATTCCCCCTTTGAAGGGGGTTAGGGGGATGTCTCCACCCATAACTGAAGGATTACCTTGTTATTCTGTTCTACAATCCTACCCTTTTCAAATAGATTTACGAATATATTTACTATCTTGGGGTCAAACTGTATTTCTGCACCATCCTTTATTCTTTTTAACGCCTCATCATAACTTAATCTTTTACGATAAGAGTGGTCTGAAGTCATCGCATCATAGGCATCAGCTACAGCGATAATCTTACCCAGCAATGGTATTTCCTCTCCTTTTAAGCCATCGGGATAACCTCCTCCTCCAAATTTTTCAGGATGATGCTGCATCCCCGGAATGACGGTTGTAAGTCCTTTTATATGTTCTAATATCTTACTTCCTTTCAGCGGATGTTGCTTGATTTCTGCAAATTCTTCATCAGTCAATCCAGCCGGTTTATTGAGGATTACATCAGGTAGCCCAATCTTGCCTATATCATGCAACAACGCCGCCAGTTGAACATCCTCTTTTTCCTTTGAATTAAATCCCAATTCTTCAGCAATTGCTAATGAATACTGAGTTACCCTTTCAGAGTGTCCATAAGTATAGGAGTCTTTTGTATCTATCGTAGCTGATAATGCCTTGACCGTGTTGAAGAAAAGCTCTTTAATCTGACTGAATAATTGTGCATTCTCAATAGATACAGCTACTTGAGAACTTAATGTATAAATGATATTTAAATCATCCTGAGTTAATTCTTTGTTATTCAGGTGATTATAAAGATTGACTACCCCAATTATCGCCTCTTTTCCCATAAGCGGAATGGATAAAATAGACCTTATATTAACCCCTAACCCATCACCTACATCTTGGAATTCCTTTATATTATTAGAGAAGAATGGTTCACCCTTTTTAATTATATCTGCCAAAAATCCTTTGTTACTATCAATTCTCTTGCCATGATATTTAACCTTGTCAAACTCCTTTATCACCTCTACCACTAACTCTGATGTATTCTTCTCCACCAATATTATTGAGCCTTTCTCCATCTCTGCAATCTCAAGTAGCATATTGATGGCAACATCTAATAACTCCTCCATTTCCAGGGTAGAACCTATTAACTTACTCGCATAATTTAGTGCATAAAGGGTAAATATCTTATCATCTAATTGGCGTTCATTCTCCACCATCTTTTTCTGCAAACTACCGAGCATCTTATTTAATACCTCTATTAATTCAGCGAATTCCTCTTCAGCGGAGAATTTTATTGGTTCAAAATTACCTTCTGCAATAGAATTTATCGCCTCAATTAATGGTTTGATTGACATAGAAACTCCTTTTAGGTGAATAGACTGTAGGCTGTTAGACTGTAGTGCCTCTTGACATTTAAAATTATGAGTTTATTTATAATAACTGTAAACTGTAAAATGGATAATTAAAAATTGAAAATTAAAGAATTTTGCTGTAGTGTACTATTCTTTCCTTAGTCTTCATTATACATTTTTCATTTT
>JBDRHR010000098.1:0-16167 GCA_043816605.1 Nitrospirota bacterium | reverse complement strand
CAATTTACAGTTATTTATACTACAAAATTTTTAACTGACTGAACAATTACCCCTGTAATTATTCACATAACATCCTTATTTGTAAGATATTATAGACTTGTGGGTAAGGATAAGTTAAAAAAGGGGGGTAGGGGGTTGTTCTCCCCCGCGTAACTGACCGATTACAAAAAAATTTAAAAAATAGTTGAAATTTTTTAAAAGGTATGATATATTGATACTGTAACTCAGGTTTACAATTTATAGTTATTTACACTGCAAAATCTTTGATTAGATGAACGCTTATCAGGAGGCATAATTACCTAACAAATGAATTTAACCACTCTTCTTCCTTTACTTACAAAATCACTGGAATTTATTACCCTTACCAAAAATATAATCAATGGTGTCCAAAAGCAATCTGTCTGTGGACTTTATGGTTCTTCAAAGGCTTATTTTTTAGCCGGATTAAAAAACCAGACTGCACGCCCTTTGTTTATCATCTCACCGGGTCAAACTCAGGCAGAGCGACTTTATCTGGAATTGACGGCGTTTTTAGAAGGCACTAAGCATGCTCTCCCGGCAAAGGTCTTTTTCTTCCCGAGTCTGGAGGTTCTCCCCTATGATGAGGTGCCCGCACACAAAGACTTAGTAGGAGAGCGGCTGGCTATCTTAGATAACCTCATCCAATATAAAAAGGATTCAAGGGTTCAAGGAGTCAAGGAGTCAAGTGAAGGTAAGATTATTAAACACTTGAACCCTGGAACCCTTGAATCCTTGAACCCTTTGAGTTATGAAGAAAATATAATCTTAGTCAGTTCCCTGCCGGCTATCCTATTCAAAATCGCCTCTTGTTCAACCTTAAATGCGTCAAAACTCGTTCTGGAGGTCTCAACAACTGATAGAGGTGCTACCTCCATTAAACGGGATGTGATCTTAGAAAAACTTATGCAAATCGGTTATTCCCCGGATGAAACGGTGGAGACAAAAGGTACATTCTCTCATCGTGGTGGGATTGTGGATGTCTTCCCGGTAAATGCCAATCTCCCTGTGCGGCTCGAATTCTTTGGGGATGATATTGAATCTATTCGCCAATTTGACCCGATTACTCAGCGGTCGGTTTCTTTTGTGGAGCAAGCAACCATCATGCCGGATTCTCCCTTAGAAAACGGGGATAGGGGGTTGTTACAAAATACAGCCACAATATTTGATTACCTGCCAAAATCTTCTTTGGTTGTTTTGGACGACCCGGCTTATTTAGAAAATGAGGCTAATCGGCTAAAAGACGAGGTATTTTCTCTGTATGAGCAGGCTCAACTAAATGCCCAAATTCAATCGGACTCACCATATACCCACCCCCTACCCCCTCCCGAGAGGGGATTACCTCACCCGGACCAATTTTTAATAAGTTGGGAGGAAATGCAGAGGGAAATAAATACCCGACAACTATTAACCTTTGAAGATGAAGGTGAATTTAAGTTTTTCGCTAAACCGCCTTTAGAATTTAAGAACAATTTCAAACTATTTATTAATGAATTTAAGGGGTGGCAAGAAGAAGGTAATCAGGTGGTTATAGCCGCCGGCTACAAGGGACAGGAAGAACGAATCAAGGAATTATTGAAAGATAGCGATGTTGAGATTCCTATAGTCACGGCTAATCTTAACCAGGAGGCTTGCCTCGTTGGATTCCAATTCCCAGAACTCCAATTGGTTCTAATTACGGACAAGGAGATTTTTGGCTCTCCATCACACCTTGCCACGCGAAGATTTGCTACGCAACGAGTTGCTCACGCAGATACCCTGCCTATTTCAACCTTTACCGACCTCAAACCTGGTGATTATGTTGTCCATGTTAATTATGGCATTGGTAAATACGCCGGGATAACAACGCTAACGGTAGAGGGGATAAAAAAGGACTTATTGCTGATTGAATATGCCGATGGGGATAAACTTTATGTGCCGTTAGACCAGTTTGGGTTAGTTGAGAAATATATTGGGGATAAGGATAGAGATCCAAGGATATATCGGCTTAATGATGCCGTCTGGTCACGGGTAAAGAGAAATGTTAAAAAGTCAGTTGAATCAATTGCTAAGGAGTTAATCGAGTTGTATGCGTCCAGAAAGGCATTACCGGGACATGCCTTTTCTAAGGATGGTGATTGGCAATATGAATTTGAGACAGGATTTGTTTATGAAGAAACCCCTGACCAAATTAAGGTGATTGAGGAAATTAAGGTTGATATGGAAAAGTCCGAGCCAATGGATAGATTAGTTTGTGGGGATGTTGGCTACGGGAAAACAGAGGTAGCTTTAAGAGCCGCATTTAAGGCGATGATGGATAATAAACAGGTAGCGGTGCTTGTGCCGACAACCATTTTAGCCTTTCAGCACTACAATACCTTTACCCAGCGGCTTGCCCCTTTCCCAATTAAGGTGGAGATGTTAAGTCGGTTCAGGACTAAGGCAGAACAACGAAAGATACTTGAAGGATTAAAGGCAGGAGAGATAGATATAGTTATCGGCACACACAGGTTACTTCAAAAGGATGTTGAATTCCAAAAATTAAGTTTGGTGGTTATTGACGAAGAACAACGATTTGGGGTCAAGGCTAAGGAGAAACTTAAGCAACTCCGTAAATTGGTGGATGTGCTGACTTTAACCGCTACCCCTATCCCCCGGACTTTATATATGTCTTTGTCGGGTGCCAGGGATATGAGTATTATCAACACCCCGCCTCCAGAGCGATTACCTATAAAAACCTTTGTCCTGCCTTTTAGTGAGCAGGTGATTAGAGAGGCAATCCTGCGGGAAATGGACCGGCAAGGACAGATTTACTTTGTTCATACACAGGTTAAAACCATACAAGCCATAGCAACATCCTTAAAAAAGATAGTGCCTGAGGCAAAAATAGCCATTGCCCATGGACAAATGGGTGAACATGAACTTGAAAAGGTGATGTTAGAATTCTTAGAACAAAAATATGATGTCTTACTTTCTACCTCGATTATTGAGTCCGGGATAGATATTGCCAGTGTCAATACGGTTATCATTAACAATGCCCATCAATTTGGTCTTTCCCAGCTTTATCAATTAAGGGGCAGGGTAGGCAGGGCAAAACACATGGCTTATGCCTACCTTTTATATCCGGCAAGGTCTTTGTTGTCGGATTTGGCTAAAGAGCGGCTGTCTGCCATACGGGAATTTTCAGATTTAGGCTCCGGGTTTAAACTGGCTATGCGGGATTTAGAAATACGCGGGGCAGGCAATATCATAGGACATGAACAACATGGAAATTTACTTGCCGTGGGCTTTGATTTATATTGTAAATTGCTTCAGGAGGCAGTGGCTACCCTGAAAGGTGAAGAAATAGTTGATGACAGCCTGCCGGTAGTTGATTTACCCTATGATACCTATATCCCGGAGGAATATATTGGGGAGACGACTCAACGCTATGCCATCTATAAAAAACTCTCTTGTGCCTTGGATTTTAAAGTATTACAGGAGATTGAAGAAGAGATTGCCGATAGATATGGAAAAATCCCACTGCCTGTCAAAAGGCTCTTAGAACTCTTCAATATGCGGCTTATGGCTAAAAAGGTTGGCATTACATCATTGAGTTTTTCTGATGGACAGTTGGTGCTCGAATTACCGGTTGAGGAAAGATTAATCCCAAAGGTAATCTCATTGATTGGTTTATTTCCTGAATATTTAAAACTTAATCCCAAACGCACTAATTACTTAATTATGGAATGGATTTCAGATGATGAAAGTATTTGTTTTTTGAAAGAGGTGTTGCAAGAGCTACAGTAGGACAACCAGTGTAGTCCCTCGGTTACAGGGAGGTAACAACCCACTAACCCCCTTTTTTAAGGGGGAATAAAACAGGGTTGTGCCATATTCCCCCTTAAAAAAGGGGGGTAGTGGGTTGTTTTTCCCCGCGTAACTGACCGATTACTAAATAAGTTCCTTTTTTCAGAGGACTCAAAATGTGTAAGACACTGATGATTTTAGTGATTTGAAAGATTCAGGATAATTAATCTTTTAAAAAATCAGCATGAATCATTATAATCATTAAATCATTAGTATCTTACACATTTTTGGGTATTCGATTTTCTACCAATAACTGAGAGATTACACAAACCTCAATTTTCTTGTTGCCAAAATAAAAATAATATGGTATAATTTTATAAAAAGGGAATAGGAAACCTCGTTTCTTGATTTCCCACTTAACCATTTGGAGGTGAAAAGCTTTGAAAAAAGGAATCCATCCTAACTATATTGAGACAACGATTAGTTGTGCTTGTGGAGCGAAGTTTCCAATACGCGATACTGTGCCTAATCTACGGGTTGAGATTTGCTCTGATTGCCATCCTTTCTTTACCGGCAAGCAAAAATTGGTTGATACTGCCGGTAGAGTAGAAAGATTCCGTAAAAGATATGGGTTAGCGGAAAAAGAAGAGGAACAAAAGTGAAGGTAGAACTTCTTAAATATACCTCTGAACCTGAGATTTTAGTTGCTATGGCGGCTAAATTATGTTATGCAGAGGCAACCATTGATGATTTATGGCAACGGATGAAGGAAGAAGAGGTGAGTGGATTTGTCAATAAATTGATAGAAATGGGGCACCACTCACCCTTTGAACATATAAGTTTTACCTTCGGAATAGAAGGTATCTCACGGGTTACTACTCATCAGTTAGTTAGACATAGAATTGCTTCTTACTCCCAACAATCACAACGCTATGTTAAATATAAAGAGTTAAGATACATCATCCCATCAAGTATTGAGAATATCCCTGAATTAAAAAAGGTATTTGTAGAAACTATAAAAAAGGTAAGTGATGTGTATCAACAATTGGTTGATGCCGGTATTCCCGCAGAGGATGCCCGGTATGTTTTACCTGAGGGGACACATACAAAAATTATGGTGACGATGAATGCCCGGGAGTTGCTACACTTTTTTCGATTACGCTGTTGTAATCGCGCCCAATGGGAAATTCGGCAATTAGCCCACCGAATGCTTAAAAAAGTAAAAGAAGTCTGTCCAAATATCTTTGTGAAAGCAGGACCTTCTTGCATCCTGGGTAAATGCCTTGAAGGGAAAATGAGTTGTGGGAAACCTTATAAACTGGTAGGAAATGAATTATGTTTGACAAATTAAAAGAATTAGAAATAGAATATGATGAATTGACCTCTAAAATAGAGGAAAGCCTTTCTAATTTGCCTTTGTATCAAGAAATTATGAAAAAACGGGCAAAAATAGAGCCTATGGTGCTTAAGTTTAAAGAATATAAGGGTGTAGAGGAAGAAATATTAAAACTTGAGCCAATGATAAACAATGAACCTGAACTTAAAGAGATGGTTGAGGAAGAATTAAAGGGCTTGCAGGAAAAGAAAAAATCATTGGAAGTAAAATTGGAAGAATTGTTAGCCCCTAAGGAAGACTCATCTCAAGAAGAAGACAGAAATGTCATCATGGAAATTCGTGCCGGGACAGGGGGTGAGGAATCAGGACTATTTGCCGCCGACCTGTTTAGAATGTACAGTAAATATGCAGTTTCTAAAGGTTGGAAATTAGAGATGTTCAATTCCAATCCTACAGGAATAGGAGGGTTTAAAGAGATTGTTTTTGGGATTGCAGGTAAGGGGGCATATCCAAAACTTATGTTTGAATCTGGAACACATCGTGTCCAGCGCGTGCCAATAACCGAGACAAGTGGACGAGTCCATACCTCAGCGGCCACAGTAGCCGTATTGAAGGAACCTGAAGAACAGGTAGAAATAGAGATTTCACCGGAGGATTTAAAGGTTGATACTTACAGGTCAAGTGGCGCCGGTGGTCAACATGTAAATGTTACGGATTCTGCAATTAGGATTACTCACCTACCATCTGGCCTTGTAGTTACCTGTCAGGATGAACGCTCACAACACAAAAATAGGGCTAAGGCAATGAGGGTTTTGCGTGCAAGACTCCTTGAAATGGCAGAAATTAAAGCCCAAAAAGAATTAGCCCAGGAACGAAAATCACAAGTAGGCACAGGGGATAGAAGTGAAAAAATAAGAACTTATAATTACTCACAAAACCGTGTTACAGACCACCGCATTGGCTTAAGTTTATATAAACTTGAAACCATTATGGATGGAGATTTGGATGAGATTGCCTCTGCCTTAATTTCAGCAGCAAAAGAGCAAAAATAAAGGTAAGCATTCGCGTGTTATGGTTCGACAGGCTCACTATGACAATGGTTCGACAGGCTCACCATGACAATGGTTCGACAGGCTTACCATGACAGTGTGTCACCCTGAGCTTGTCGAAGGGTGATTACTGAAACCTTACAGATAAAGTAACTATGAAAATTAGACAATTATTACTTGAAGCAACTAAATATCTTAAAGATAACCATATCGATACTGCTAAAACTGATGCCGAGGTGTTATTATGTGAGTTGACAGGAGGCTTGCCTCGTTGTAATAGTCGGGCTCAACTTTACCTCAATAATGATACCTTCCTGCCTGAAAATAAATTAACCCAGTATTGGAAATTACTCAAACGAAGAGCCTCCCACGAACCTGTTGCCTATATCTTAGGTAAAAAAGAATTTATGGATTGGGAATTTATGGTTAATCCAGATGTCCTAATCCCAAGACCGGAAACAGAGATTTTGGTTGAAGAAATAATAAATATTGCAAAGGGAGTGCTTGCTTCTCCGATAATTGTGGACATTGGAACAGGAAGCGGGGCAATAGCCATTAGTTTATCTTTAGATTTAAATGCACAGGTATATGCCATAGACACCTCTATCTCTGCTTTAAAGGTGGCTAAAATAAATGCCGATAGATTAGGGGTAATTGATAAAATTACCTTTCTGCATGGGAGTTTGTTTAAACCGTTAGATGAGCTCAATATAAAGAAAATGGTAGATGTAGTTGTTTCTAACCCACCTTATGTGGCAACCTCGCAATGGGAAGAATTACCTCGTGATGTAAGGTTTGAACCAAGAACCGCCTTAGATGGAGGCGAGAAAG
The DNA here is from genome assembly GCA_043816605.1 of Nitrospirota bacterium. GTDB lineage: Bacteria > UBA9089 > CG2-30-40-21 > CG2-30-40-21 > SBAY01 > JBDRHR01. Next base: position 9,165 of record JBDRHR010000098.1, on the reverse strand, counting down.
GATTGGCATTTTACGAGAAAATAATTGCAGGCTCTTTAGATTATTTAAAGGAGGGTGGTTACTTAGCCTTAGAAGTGGGATACAACCAGGCGCAAATAATAAAGGATACCATCCTACAAACTAATAAATTTGATGAGGTTAAAATAATTAACGATTATTCTGGAATTGAAAGGGTAGTACTTGCAAAAAAGATAGATATTGAATAATCGTTGGTGCTACCTTCTTGTTCTTGATACTCTGAATTAAAACCGTGAGCAATCTACTATAGAACTTCTTTTTGCTACCTTATTTCTCCTTTTTGTTATTATTGATACATAGAATTTTGTTTTTTCCTTAATCTTATGGCAAAATTTCAGAAGAATTTTGTGATTGGTCAGTTACTGGGAGAAACATGAAAAAATTTATCAAAATGATTCCAATGGGTGAGGATTTAATGGGTCAAGTGGAATAAGGAAAAACAAACACTCAAACCCTTGAATTCTGGTCATCCTTTTCTCCCCCTGATAACTGAGAAGGTGTAAAAAAATTGAAATTAGGGTAAAATAAAGTTTATAAGTTCAGTATTTGCAGGAATTTTTTAAATATCGTTGAGAAATCGATTTTTTCACACCTTCTAACCCATTATCTATTTTTTAATAATTATTTTAGGATTAGAAGAGTGCATTTTTAATTCTTAAATGATAAATATAAAAAAATTATGTAATCGCAAAGTGAAAATGTCCTAATTTAATGATGTTATAATGTTCTCAAGAAAAGGAGCATTATGGAAAAAAGGCTATTAAAATCAAAAGAAGAAAAAGAGTAACTAAAAGATTAAGAAAGATATATAGCTAATACAAAACAGGACATTTCTATTTGGCTAAGAACAGGACATTTTCATTTGGCTATTACAAAATATAAAAAATTTATTGACAAAAACTATTAATATGTGTAAAATATAAGTAGGTTGTAGGGTAAAATAGTCTTCTTTCTTCAGTCTAATAGCCTACAGTCTAAACAACCTGAGTAATAACTAAAAAAGGAGATAAAAAATGGAGTATTCAATAAGTCCAGATGGGGAGAAATTTTTGCTCCCAACACACGATGATTATAGTGTTGAATATGAGCGATTAGACAAAATTGTGGCTCAAAAAAGGAAGGAAGGATATGAAATTGTGGTTGTAGTCGGGGTTGGATTTGTAGGGGCAGTGATGGCGGCGATAATCGCTGATAGTGTAGATAAAAAGACAGGTAAGTCAAATAAATTTGTAATTGGTATGCAAAGACCATCTGTCCGCTCATATTGGAAAATCCCATGTCTTAATCGAGGGATAGCTCCGGTTAAAGCAGAAGACCCGGAGGTAGAGCCTATGATTCGCAGGTGTGTCAAGGAGAAAGAAACATTAATAGCTACCTTCACCGGTCATGCGTTTACCTTAGCGGATATTATCGTAGTAGATGTGCAATGTGATTATGTGAAAGAATCCATAGGTGATATTTCTACCGGATATACTGATATGGCCTCTTTAGAAAAGTCGTTAAGGGTTATTGGTGAGAAGATACCCCCTGAGGCATTGGTGTTGATTGAAACAACCGTAGCCCCTGGAACGACTGAATTTGTTGCCTATCCAATCTTAAAAGATGAATTCGAAAAGCGTGGGATTAACTCAGAACCATTATTAGCTCATTCTTATGAACGGGTGATGCCGGGTCGTAACTATATCGCTTCGATCCGTGACTTCTGGCGAGTATGCAGTGGTATAAATGAAGAAAGCAAAAAAAGGGTGGCTAAATTCCTGAATGAGGTACTCAATACAGATAAGTTTCCACTAACCGTTTTGGATAGACCAATTGAATCAGAAACGGCAAAAATTGTTGAAAATAGTTATCGGGCGACTATCTTAGCCTTTTTAGATGAGTGGAGTCTATTTGCCGAACAAAATGGAATAGATTTAATTAAAGTAATTAATGCCATCAAAGTCCGACCAACACACAACAATATTATTTTCCCGGGGCCAGGTATAGGCGGTTATTGCCTTCCAAAGGATGGGGCTTTAGGTATCTGGGCATACAAAAATATCCTTGGTGCTAAAGATGATATTTTCAAAATCACCGGGTTAGCTATTAATATCAATGATACTCGGTCATTACATGTGATTAAACTTGTTCAGGATGCTTTGGAACAGATGGGTAAAAATATTGATGGGGCAAAAATTCTTCTCCTTGGTGCGGCATATCGTGAGGATGTAGGTGATACACGATATAGTGGCTCAGAACTTATTGTCCGCAAACTGACAGAGATGGGTGCAAAGATGTTAGTTCACGACCCATATATTCAGCACTGGTGGGAGTTTGAAAAGCAGGATACATATCCTTCCCCTGGACATTCTCTGGCACGATTCTTCAAAAATCAGGATAATCTTGAAAACCTTACCGTTCAAAATGACCTGAATTTAGCCCTCAAGGATGTGGATGGGGTAATATTCGCTGTTAAACATTCCCATTATCTGCATATTTCCCCTGAAAATTTAGTCAAAATGATAAGCAAACCATCGGCTATAATCGATTGTTTTGGTATTCTTGAGGATGCAAAGATTAAGGAGTACCTAAAATTAGGTTGTGTGGTAAAAGGTATGGGTAGAGGACATATTGAACGACTCAAGGAAGGATTAGTCTAAGTTTTATAGGTCATATAGGTTTTATAGGTCATATCCAAACCCCAATTACCGAATAATAGCAATTTTGCCCTTTTTAGTTCCTGCATCACATTTAAATATATAGATATAAATCCCAGAGGCTACATTCTTACCTTTATCATTTTTGGCATTCCAAATGGCTTGTTCTGAACCAGGAAATTTTTTGATTTCACTTCCTTCCTCATCTAATATCCTGACTAATTCACCGGCTAAATTATAGATACAAACCCCGGAATGAGAATTCAAGGGTATGTTAGCAATCGTTACTACCTGTCCTTTGCCAGGATAACAAGGATTAGGGTAAGGAAACACCTGACTGAGATTATCTACCTTTAGATTTATCTCTATATTAAAGTTATCCGTGTTTTGATATCCTCCATCACCACTTATTTCTAATTGAAAATAAGCCTGATGGACAGAAGGACAGCCTGAATTAACCAGTATTTGATATGAATTAGTGCTTGTCCCTTGGGGAGGTATATCGCCAAAGGTAGCAGTCCCTTTAACGATGGTGATATATTGGTCCGTAGTGGTTAATGTTCCACTTACTCCTGTAATCGTTCCTTCTTTTAAATTTTTAAGCGTTACAACTAAATCAATTACCTCTCCTTGTTTATCAATTACCTTGTCATCATTAATTATCTGGTCAATACAAAAAATCTCTTTTTGTGCCCGAAATTCCATAGCCGGGTCCCCTAATAAATTAAGGCAAAACATTATCCAGCGATAAGGATTATGCTTATTACACCTTGAGATGAACTCCATCTTACTCTTACCCAATGTTTCACCAATACGGGTATATCCCTCTTTAAAGAATTTTTTAAAGAATTCTATTTGATATTCACCACTATATTTTGTTACATCATATTCATCAAACCAGCCATATCTTGAATTGCCAACGAAGGCTACCGCTCCACCATTTGAGTTTAAAATCATCTCCTCACCAATACAATCTGTTTTATTAGGATTATAGATTGATGTATTACTGAAATCTCCGGCGATACAGCCAATGGTATTAAAGATAAATGTTTTACTACCATTATTTAAGGTTCTGACATCTATCGCAGAACCAATATTAAAGGGAGGAGCGGTGTACCAGTTAGCATGGTTAGCATGGGCGATTAATCCTACACCGGAAGTGATGTTATTAATTATCCTGGAGTTACTTACACCTTCCTCAGTTTGATACTCTGTATAGACAGTATAACTTCCTGGTGTAGAGTAGGCAATATCTTCCATAATTTCTTTCCCATCACAAAGAGGATTAGTCCAAAGGACATAAGCGATTAAAAGCTCTTTATAGATATAGTCATCTGCTGAGTTTTCGCAGGTAATGACCTTATTGACAAAATTAGTTGCCTCAACAGAATTACTTACCGGTGCCCGACCAACCCAAACCTCTGGAAACAAATCAACTTCATCCCCATCCAACTCACCATAAGTAGTATTAGTATTTGCATTCCAATTGCCATCTAAGCAGGCATAATAAAGGTCACAGGGAATATTGCCGTCTATGTAATCCCCAAGATTTGTGCCTTCTGGTACCTTTGCATATACCCCACGATATGGCACAATATCCACATCCCCACCTAAAAGCACATAACAAGTTCCATGATTGTCGTAGTAATCTTGAATAAATGCCCTAATTTTTTGTTGATTATCGTTACCTGAATAGTGATTATATACCCATGATGTAGTAACGATGGCGGTAGTCATAGGTTTTGAGTTACATAACGGAGTAAAGGCGGATACTAAAGGCTCATTAGTAATAGTTACATATTTATAGGTATCTTCAACCTTCAGCAGTAATTTTTGAGGATAAGTAGTAACTAATTCCGGATTAACTACCAATCCCTTTACCAATTCCTCATCTTCTTTAATTCCTCTAACGGGACTACTTATAGCCTTTGTTTTAGATGAAGCAAGATTAAGTTTGAAGTTCACTTGCTTATTCCAGAGCAGTTGTTTAGTTTTAGAGTTGTAGCCGGCACCAAAAATAGAGACGCAGGCAATGGAATAACCTCGTAATTTCTGGATAGAATCAAGTCTCATGATGTTTTCCGGGTAAAAATCTTCACCTTGAAATATAGAATGAGTGGTGGTAAAGGATGTCCCCCGCTGGCGGGGGTAAGGGGGTGGAATAGGGATAGGCGGGGATACCGGTTTAAGATTATATTCGCCGGTTAATTTTATCTGCTCGATGGAGGTAATCGCCACATCTTTAACCTCTGCCTCCGGAGGTAAAAGCACAAAAAAGCTACGCACAGGTAAGCCGGGTTTCCCAACCTCAGTAGATTGATAACAATCAGTGGAGGTTACAATTTCATATCCGGCAATGGATTTTATTTCCAAAGGTGGAATATCCACCTGACATGAAATGGCAGAATCAGTGGGGTTAAATTCAGTGATTGGTTTTACTCCTGCTTCACCTAATGCAGATAAAGCGAGCAAACTTATAAAAATAACAATTATCTTTTTCACCTTTACAACCTTTTTTTACAAAACAAAGTGTATTATTTATAACACATTATAAGATATTTGTCAATATGTTTCTATCAAAATGGTAATCCCTCAGAAGGTGTGAAAAAATTGAAATTTGGGTAAAATAAAATTTGTAAGTTTAGTATTTGCAAACAAAAAAATTTAAATATCGCTGAAAAACCGATTTTTTCACACCTTCTCAGTTATCGGTGGGAAAGGAAGGAAAATCCTCCAAAGTAACTCCGCTCTTTAGAGCGGAGGGGAAACCCTCTGAAAATCCGAGCTTTAGCCCTGATAATCAGGCAAAAACTTAGTGAAATTGGTATAATACCTGAACGATTACAAAATGTCATACAATAAATCCAGATTAATATTTTCTCGGATAAGACAACTGAGTTTATCAATTTCGATGTCCACATTATAGGTTTTGCCTTCAGCTAAAGGTTGCATTCCTTTTTGTATTCGAACATCGTTTAAAAAGTTGCGGCGGAATGTATCGCTATCAAATACCCCGTGGATATATGTTCCCCAACATTTTCTGTTTAGTATTTGTGCACCATCAGTTTTGTTCATTCCATGGATTTCAAACATAGGCTCTACCTTTTTAACTTCTTCAGACCTTCCGTGATGGATTTCATAACCTGACACCTCAATACCTGAAAATAAATCATGGGCTTTTACCTGAGATAGGATTTTTTCCGGATACATTTGGGTAATTATTGGCAAAATCCCTAAACCCTTTATCCTTTTTTTCTTTGACTCTACATCCGTTGGGTCATAAATCCATTCCCCTAACATCTGGTATCCACCACAAATTCCAACTAAGATATTTGTTGGTTGAGACTCGAAATTTGAGGTTATCTTTTGGGCTAATCCTGACCGTTTAAGATAATTCAAATCCTCTATGGTGTTTTTTGTTCCGGGGATAATAGTTACATCAAGGCTACCTAATTCTTCTTTGTCGTTTACATAATGCAAATTAACATCCGGTTCATTTTCTAAGGCGTCAAAATCAGTAAAATTAGAGATATGCGGCAGTTTAATCACTCCCACCTCTATTTCACATCCTTTCTTTTTTCCCCTTTTCCTTTTCTCCAATCCTAAAGAATCCTCTTCCGCTATACAAATATTATGAAAATAAGGAATTACGCCGAGAATTGGCACTTTATACCTTTTCTCCATAAACTCAAGACCAGACTGAAGAAGAGTTTTATCACCTCGAAATTTATTAATGATTACCCCTTTTATTCGACTGCGTTCATCACTTGGTAACAATTCTAATGTGCCGGCTATCCAGGCAAATGCCCCACCTTTATCAATATCAACAACTAAGATAACCGGTGCATCCGCAATTTTTGCCATATACATATTGACAATATCATTATCCTTGAGGTTTATCTCAGCCGGAGAGCCTGCCCCTTCGATAACAATAATCTCGTATTGCTGTTGAAGTCGGGTAAAGCATTGTTTGATGGTCTCTATCAGTTGTGGCTTGTATTTATGGTATTCTACAGCCTGCATATTACCAATCGGCTTGCCACAGACAATTATCTGAGCACCGGTATCGGTTGTAGGTTTAAGAAGAACTGGATTCATATCTACGGTAGGTTTAATTTTACAGGCTTGTGCCTGGGTGGCTTGTGCTCTACCAATCTCTCCGCCATCCTCGGTAACAAAGGAATTCAAAGCCATATTTTGTGCTTTAAAAGGAGCGACACAGTAACCATCCTGAAGAAATATTCGACAAAAGGCACTGACAATTATACTCTTACCTACGCCAGAGCCGGTTCCCTGAATCATAATTGTTTTAGCCTTTTTCATCCAAAAATACCTCTTTTGTGATAAGCATTCAGATATCAGCCATCAGAGCTATCAGTTTTTAAAGGAGTCAACCCTCCAATACAGGAAAGCAAGTGCCTGCATTTATTTATTATCATCTTGATTTTCTTAATCTTAGCTGACTGCTGACACCTGATGGCTGAACGCTTACCTTTTGTGATATAATTATACAACGATTGTTGGTGTTTTGTCAATAAATTTCCAAATTTCGTGCAAAAGTGAGTTGACAAATCCTAAATTGTGTGATATAATTTCATTGTTCAAGAAGAATTTTGGTATCAGACTCCAAAGGCATTTCTTGCAGGTTTTTATCCTTTGGAAATATTGTGATTCTTCTAATTTAAAATGGAGGTAAAGAAATGATGAATTTCACTCAGGACCAAATATCAACTATAGGTTTTCTACTTGTTGGGATTTTAATTGGGGTGTTTTTAACAGCCTTTGTGAGTTGGATTATCAGTTGTAAATTAATGAGTATCTCCTCAAAGAGTAAAAGGGCTCTATATCGACTTATTGAGATATTAAAAAGGGATTTGATTAATAAACAACCTATCTCGGTCGCCAGGATATACCGTCTTATTCGTTCGGTAGGCAGGCGGGAAGGGGTAAAATTAACCATGTATATTGCCCCAGAGGTACCGGTAGAGGATGTTGAATTGGCTATTAAAGAGGATGAAAAATTAGACCTACCGCAAAAAGAAGAATGTATCTTACAAATCGAGAAGATATTAGAAGAGATGACTGGACAAAAGAGACTAACTGCATTACCTATTGAATTATCTGAATTGATTAAATCGTTAAAAGAGAAATTACAAAAAGGTGTGTTAGAGGAATTAGGCGAGGAATTGGTTAAACTACAACTTTGGTATGAAACTACTGATTTTGGTAAAAAATCTACTAACTTTCGCATTCGGGTAGTTGCCGCTTTGATGTTGATATTATTAGTCTGGATTAGCACCGGGGTGGTAACCTTCTTCTCTGTATTTCCACAAGGTTATAATTGGTGGACAGGATGGGTGATGATAGTAACTCCAGTGGTGCTTTTGCTGCTATTTGCCCTCGGCTACTTTAATGTCTGGAAGGACCAAGATAAGATATGAGGGTAGTTGGGATAATTCCAGCAAGAATTTTTATTAAAGTTAGTCCTACCATCCACCCCTTTAGAACAAGTAGAAAAATTAGAGCAATTAAGGGTTTTGGAAAATGGGTATCGGATAAAGGTGATTGAAACTAACTATCCTTCCATAGGGGTGGATACGAAGGAGGATTTGGAGAGGGTATGTAAGATATTAGGGGGAATAGGTAAGCAGTGATAGGTAGTCAGTTCCAACTCTTACAGCCAATTACCTACTCTTTAGTCGCTAATATACCTAAATGCCTGCCAATTTGCTTTGGAAATCTTCTGGTAATTACCATAGCCAATTCATAAATCCCTGTTTGGCTAAGTATCGGGATTCTTTTGATTATACCCCCTAATTTAAATAAATTAGTAGTCAAAGGCTCAATTTTTATTATCTTGAATTTTCTTGAGACTAAATCAATGAATTCCTGATATTGAAGATACCCTGGTAAAATAGGTGCTGAAAATATAATATATCCATCTTTTTTTAGAAGGGAATATAAATTATCAATTATTTTCTCCCATTCACTACGAGGAGGATAATATATGACTTCTATGCACGATATCAAATCAAAATTATTAGAGGCAACCTCCAAATACCTAATATCTTGTACTGAAAAATTCACTCTGTCACCATAACGGTTTTTTATCTTATTGATAGCTATTTCAGATATATCCGAGGCATAAATTTCATCCCCAATATCAATCAATTTAGAGGTAAATGCCCCTTCTCCACAACCTAATTCTAATATACAGGAATAATGTTTTTTGGGAATTATCTCAAAAGAATTTTTTAGTCTCACTTGCTCTGCATAAATCGTTTTAGTCCCCCAAGGATCTTCTTTTGAATACATCTCATTAAATTTTTTCTGAGCATCTAAATTTATTTTCATCTGTAACCCTCTCGTATAATATGTTTATATTGATAGTTATGGTTGAATAACTATCTAACGGTGTAGGAGGGCGGTTGGTGGGAGATTGGGGTGTAACCTTGTATACCAAAAGACAACAAACCCCCCGCCAAAACACACCAAAAAATACAATAATTTT
>JBDRHR010000097.1:0-2097 GCA_043816605.1 Nitrospirota bacterium | reverse complement strand
TTTGTCAAATATTGTATGGGCAAGGATACCAGACAACTTTATTTGTGCCCTTGAGTATTACCGCAAGACACTACCAAATGCAGTATTGACGCTGGATAAAAATAATATGCCTATACCCGCACCTATGGAGTTTAAGAAAGGCAAGGAGAAAAAGCCATGAAAAAACTCAAAGATGATGGTTTTACAAAAGGATTAGAACTAATTAAATCAATTTCATTTACAGAAAAACCGTCATTGAGAACATTCGGAGATACCATTAGAAAGTATGTTAATGGTGATGTTTATAGTGTAAATGAAAGCTATGTAACCTCTCCAGATGCAACAGCAATCTATAAGGCTTTTTACAGCCCGCCAGATGATTATGAGCATAAGATACTATTTCTTCTTTTCCCTCGACAGGATGAAAAGACATTCAAAACTGTCTATGCAATAGGCAAAAAGATTATCAATAATTGGGAAAAGAGTATTGATGCAAGCCCTTTTTTTGCAAAAATGGACGGTAAGCTTGGATCATTTAAAAATAATCCTTTTGCAGGTTTAAAGGGAAAACTAAATGAAAAGAAATAATGGTAAAAAACAGACTGACCCGCTTACACTCTCAACCTTTCTTGAGAAGTTTAAGGGAGCTATAGCCGACAATATACACAAGCGATTCAAGCCCGTCTATACTCTCGATATGGACACCACAGAACTTGACAGGCAGATTGATGAATTGACTATTAGAAAGCCCGAAATGCCGAGACCGCTTTTTGAGGCACAGGCACACGTTACGAAGGCAGCCAAGATATTGCTGAATGATAATAAGAAAAGGTGTTTGTTTGTTATCGGAGAATTAGGAACGGGTAAGACAACAATCTTTAATGCCTTAACTCATATAATGGGAAAAGAGGCGAAGCATAACTTAATAGTATGCCCGCCTCACCTTGTCAATAAGTGGGAGCGAGAGATAAGAGGCATTTTCCCAAAAGATACCCATTTACAGGTTTTCCAAATTCGGACTATTAGGGACTTTGAGAAAGCAAAAAAAGAAGCTAATCTATACGATAAAGCCTGTTTTATCATATCAAGGGAAAGAGCCAAACTATCCTATTTCTGGAAGCCCGATTACATTCTAAAACGAAAGCCTGTAGAACAGGAAATAACAAGAACAGATGAAGACGGCATAACCCATAAAGAAAAACAGATTATAATTATGAACCTTCCGCATTGTCCTAAATGTCTTTCAATGATTACTGACAAGCGAACTGGTACTGTATTAGAAGAAAAATACTTACAGAACAGAAAGTTATGGTGTCAGCATAAATACCATGAAAAGGTACAGGCAGGAGATAACAGCTTTAAGGAAGTAAAAAAGCTATGCAATACACCATTATGGACGGCAGATAAGAAGGGGCTGAGGCGATATGCACTTGCTGATTATATAGCAAAGAGACACAAAAACTGGTTTGATACACTATTATTAGACGAAACCCACGAATTTAAGACTGGTGGATCAGCCCAGGGACAGGCAGCAGGAATATTATCAGGAGTTTGCAAAAAGACCATAGCTATGACAGGTACTATTTTCGGTGGCAGATCGTCAAGCCTATTCTATTTGCTTTATCGTTTCTCACCAGAGTTTAAAAAGGTATTCAAGTACACCGAAGAAACCGAGTTTGTAAAGAAATATGGGATACAATGGCGCATTACCAAAGAGACCAGCATACAGACAGACGGCAGGAGTAGCAAGCGGAAGATTACACCTTCGAGAGTAGAGGAAAAACCAGGCATATCACCAGAGATAATCCTATACCTCATTGATAAGTCTGTTTTTATCAGCCTTGACGATATTGACAATACTTTACCGCCATATGAGGAAATACCAAAAGAGATTAAAATGCTACCAGAACAGAAGAGCCGTTACGATACTATGGAAAAGTCTTTTAAAAAGGATTTAGCAAAGGCACTTGCAAGAGGCGACAAGAGGCTATTGTCTCTATACTTGCAAACTTGCTTATGTTATCCCGATTTACCGATTGACTCCAATGTGATTTACCCTAAAGAACAGGACTTGATTGATACTGTAAAGGCTGAAAAGAGTAATGGCAGAAAGGTTTT